>JASHPM010000213.1 GCA_030038115.1 Acidobacteriaceae bacterium
GCGGATGTGCTGGAGTTCACGCCCGAGGGGAAGTTCGTGAAGGTGTATGCCTATGGCATCCGCAACTGCGTGGGGGAGACGATCAACCCGATCACGGGCGAGCTGTGGTGCTCGACGAACGAGCGTGACATGCTGGGCGACAACCTGGTGCCGGACTACATCACGCACGTGCAGGAGGGCGGGTTCTATGGGTGGCCGTGGTATTACATGAACGCGAATGGCGGCGTTCACGATCCGCGGCAGGAAGGGAAGCACCCGGAGCTGGCGGGGAAGGTAATTACACCGGACGTGCTGGTGAATCCGCACTTCGCGTCGCTGGAGATGCTGTTCTACGAAGGGTCGCAGTTTCCGGCGGAGTACAAGGGGGATGGATTTGCGGCCGAGCATGGATCGTGGAATCGAGCTAAGCGCGCGGGGTACGAGGTGATCCGCGTGCCGATGAAGGACGGTCATGCGACCGGAGAATATGAGGACTTCCTGACGGGATTTGTGCGGCCGGACGGAAAGGTGTGGGGGCGGCCGGTGGGCGTAGCGGTAGGGAATGACGGTTCCCTGTATGTAACTGATGACGGATCTGGTTCGATCTGGCACGTAAGTTACACGGGAAAGTAAAGGCGACGGATCGGGTAAGGTAGTCTGGAAAAAAATGCAAACGCTCTGGGCAGTTGTAAGCATAATCTGCCGAGTCTTGCTGCTGGGAATGGCAGTACCCGTGCTGCTGAGGGACTTTCCCGACTACACAATCCCATCACGAATCACGACGGACTGGGCGGCGCTGGCGCTGGGGGACATACTGACGGTGGTGGCGCCGTTGATGCGCTGGCGAAAGGTGGCGTTTCTGGCGGCGGCGCTGGCGCTGGGAGCGCATTACTATTTCAGGCACCACGTGCCCGCCCTGGATCTTGCCTATATGGGTGTGGCGATCCTGTTTGTGGTGCTGCCGTCGAGCGAGCGCCAGACCAAGCCAACGGTGAAGACGCGGTAACAGGGACTATCGGTTGCGCGGGCGGCGTAACGCGGAAGGCCGCCTTGCGATAGTCTGGATTCTGCATGGTTCGATTCCGCAATAGCTTCTTAGCCGCCGCATTTTTGGTATCCTGGTCCGTCTTCGCGCAGCAGTCCACGCAGAGCGCGCCTGGCCAGACGCAGACCACTCCGCCCTCCACGACGACGCAGGCCACGCCTGAGGCATTGCCGGATGCGCCGGGCACGCAGGCGCAGCCCGGCCCGCAGCCGACGGGCGCGACGGTGCTGTTCGACACCAGCATGGGCCGCATGACATGCAGGCTTTTCGACAAGCAGGCGCCGGTGGCGGTAGCGAATTTCGTGGGACTGGCGGAGGGGACGAAGGACTACACCGATCCTGCGACGAAACAGAAGGTGCACGGGAAGCCGTACTACGACGGGACGACGTTTCATCGGGTGATTCCGGGCTTCATGATTCAGGGCGGCGATCCGCTGGGCACGGGCGAGGGCGATCCAGGGTATATGTTCGAGGATGAGTTCGACCCGGCTCTGAACTTCGACGTGCCGGGGCGGCTGGCGATGGCGAATTCAGGACCGAACACCAATGGATCGCAGTTCTTCATCACGGAAGTGCCGACGGAATTTCTGAACCAGAAGTACGTCATTTTCGGGCAATGCGACGATGCGACGGTGAGTGTGGTGAAGGCCATCGCGCGCGTGAATCGCGACAGCAACGATAAGCCGATTGAGCCGGTGGTGCTGAAGAAGGTGACGATTATCCCGGCGGGGCAGCCGGTTCCGGCAGCGCCGGGAGCGAGCACGGCTCCGGCCGGTTCCGCGCCGTCCGCGCAGCCGCAATCCTAAGGTTTTCCAAATCCCACGCAGGAGTATTTATGCCCCGTCAGCCAGGAACATATGCCGTTTTGAACACCAGCGAAGGAAAGATCATCTGCAGGCTCTTTGAGAAAGAGGCGCCGAAAACCGTGGCCAACTTTGTTGAACTCGCCGAGGGTGCGCGCGAGTGGACGCATCCGGTGAGCCACCAGAAGAGCAAGGACAAGCTGTTCAACGGCACGATTTTTCATCGTGTAATTCCGGACTTCATGATTCAGGGCGGCGATCCGGCGGGGACGGGGATGGGCGGGCCGGGGTACAAGTTTGAGGACGAGACAAAGGGCTCGCCGCACCGGTTCGACAGGAAGGGCAAACTGGCCATGGCCAATTCCGGACCGAATACGAATGGGTCGCAGTTTTTTGTCACCGTGGCTGCTACAGAATGGCTGACGGGGAAGCACACCATCTTCGGAGAAGTGGTGGAGGGCCAGGAGATCGCCGATAAAATCTCGAAAGTGTCGACCCGCCAGGACAAGCCGGTGAAGCCGGTGGTACTGGAGACGGTGGTCATCGAGAGGGCCTAGAGAAAGCTGGGAACAGGGAAACCTCAGGATGACAGATTGTTTTTCTGTGGCGAGACCGGGCGCCCGCGTTTATCTTGCGATCATGTCCCGGTCTCTGTTGGCAGGCCTGCTGGTTTTCACGGCCCTGAGTGTTTCCGCCTCTGGGCAGAGGTACATTCCGAAGAAGATTGTTTTCTCCGGCACCACGGCCAATCAGGCCGAGCTGCTGACGGTGTCCGGGCTGAAGCCGGGCGATGCTCTGGGTCAGGCGGAGGTCCAGGCGGCGGCGCAGAAGCTGATCGACACGGGACTCTTCACCGATGTGAGGTTCAGCTTTGACGGCGTCGAACTGAATTACACTCTGAAGCCGGCGGGCGGCATGGAGCCGGTCTCCTACGCCAATTTTCCGTGGTGGGACGACAAGGATTTGAACGCCGCAGTCGCTGCCAAGGTTCCGCTGTTTCATGGATCGGTGCCACCGGAGAGCGGCATGCAGCAGCAGGTTGCCGCAGCCCTGACCGCGCTGCTGGCGGAAAGAGGCGTGCAGGCCACCGTTACCTCCGTTCCGGCGAAAGACGAGGCAATGAAGGATGCCAGCGTTCAATACCACATCGACGCGCCTCCGGTGCAGATCGGAGTGGTGACTTTTGCGGGAGTGAGCCCCGCGTGGGTCGAACCGGTAGGTGCGATTCAGAAAGCGGCCGCAGGCCAGGATTTCGAGCCATCGAACGAAGCGACGCTGGAGACCGCACTGCGAGCCATTTACCACCGACAGGGCTATCTGGACGTGGCGCTGAACGGGTTTGCGCATGGCGAACCGCAGATTGTGGATGGCAAGGTCATGGTTCCTGTGAGCGCCACGATTGTGGAAGGGGCGCAATACAGACTGGCGGGGCTGCATCTGTCCGGCGACGTGCTGATGACGCCGGAGGAGTTCACGAAGGCGGCGAAGATTCATCCCGGCGACATCGCTAACGAGGATCTGCTGCGCGGCACGCTGGCGGCGATCGCGATTCCTTATAAGACGCACGGGTATCTGCGCGCGAAGATCGACGCCACGCCAGCACGGGACGCGGTAAGCCACACAGTCGATTACGCGATCACGGTCGATCCCGGACCGGTGTTTCACATGGGCGAGCTTTCGCTGGTGAATCTGAGCGACCAGCAGAAAGCCGAAGTGTTGAAGAACTGGCCGCTGCACCCGGGCGACGTTTACGATGCCGTGCTGGTACCGCAGTTCCTGAACAAGTACAAGAACCAGCTGCATTCGCTCGATGGCTGGTCGGCGTCGTACAAGGCGTACGAGCACGAGGACTCTCACATCGTGGATCTGGTGGTTACATTCCGGCGGGGTGGTTCGTTGAACTGACACAAGCGTTTGCCGGGGCCAGCGATTCTGCCTATCCGCGGTTCTGGCAAAGCCACGATGCTCGGTTTATCTTGCCTCATGCGGTCTTGTTCGGCGGCGGTTGCACTGTTGAGGGTTCTGGCGGTGGTGGTTTTCACTAGTGGCGCATCCGCGCAGACGTATCTTTCAGAAAAGATCACTTTCACAGGGTCGACCTGCAGCCAGGAGGAGTTGCTGGCATTCACGGGGCTGCGGGCGGGCGAATCTTTAACGCGCGATCAGATGCAGGCCGCAAGCGACAAGCTAACGGCGACGGGGTTGTTCACCGATGTGCGCTTCACGTTCGATGGTAAAACGCTGACATTTGCGCTGAAGCCGTCCGCGGCCGTGGTGCCGGCGGAGTACGACAACTTTCCGTGGTGGGACGATGCGGGGCTGAACGCTGCTGTGGCCGGGCGTGTGCCGCTGTTTCATGGGGCGCTCTATCCGGGCGGGCCGATGCGGGATGAGGTGAGCGCGGCGTTGACGGCGCTGCTGGCGGCGAAGGGTGTGCGGGCGGCGATCACGACCTCGCCGGTGGGAGATGCGGACGGGAATCAGGTGGCGATTCTGTATCACATCGATGCGCCGCCGGTGGTGGTGGAAGCGTTCCATGTGTACGGCTACAGCGGCATCTGGACCAGGCCCATCGAGGAAGTGGAGAAAGCAGCGGCGGGAGAGAAGGTGGACGTGTCGACTCGCGACAAGCTCGGCGACGCGGTGCGCGCGGCTTACGGCAGGCTGGGTTTCGTGGATATGACGGTGACGGCGCCGGCGTGGGGTCAGCCGCGGGTTGAGGGCGAGAAGATTCTGGTTCCGATCACGGCTTCCATTACTTCCGAGGGCGGGCAGTACAGGGTTGCGGGGCTGCACTTGAATGGCGACGTTTTCATGACGCAGGACGAGTTTGAGAAGCGGGCCAGGTTGCATCCGGGCGACGTGGCGAATCAGGAGCTGTGGAAGCAGATAGAAGAAACGATCGCGGCGCCGTACCGGACGCATGGTTATATTCACGCGAAGATCGCTGCAGCGCCGACGCTGGATCGCGCCGCGCACACGGTGGACTACACGATTACGGTCGATCCTGGGCCGGTGTATCGGATGGGCAAGCTGACGGTAGTGAATCTGAGCGACAAGCAGAAGGCCGAGGTGCTGCCGTACTGGCTGATGAAACCGGGGGACGTGTTCAACCCGGAGCTGATTCCGAGGTTCGTGGAGAACTATCACAAGTCGCG
>JASHPM010000214.1 GCA_030038115.1 Acidobacteriaceae bacterium
TGGCCGCCGGTCTGAGCGGCGCTCACACCCGCCACCCCTTCTTCGGCGGCATTCCCATTTCCAGCGCCCCGGCCATCGCCGCCATCGGCATTGCCGTTCTGTTTGCGCTCATCATCGCCATTCTCCTTACCTGGCTCTGGTGCCGCCTGCGCTTCACCCTCTTCGATCTGGTTGTTTACCGCCATGGCCTCGTCAGCCGCGCCTGGTCTCCTTACGGCTCGCAGGCATGGCGCTTCCTCGGCCTCATGCTGCTCATCGCCCTGGGCCTGCTGCTGCTGCTCGCCATCACCGCCGGACCGTTGGTTCTGCACCTTATCGCCGCCGTCCGCCAACTTACGCCCCAGGAACTGAACAACGATCCTTTCCTCGTCCTGTCGCACGTCTTCCCCATATACGGAATCGTCTTTCTCTTCGCTCTCACCGCAGGACTGGTCAACGCCATGGCGCAGGATTTCATCCTGCCGCCTATGGCCCTTGAAGACGCGCCCGCTGGATCCGCCTTTGCGCGCTTCTTCCAGCTGCTGCGCATGCGCTTCTGGTATGTCGCGCTGTATATGCTCCTGCGCTTCGTCATTCAACTCGGCCTCGGTTTGGTCGGTGGACTGGCGGTCTTCCTGGTACTGGGCGTACTGGGAATGGGTGGCGCCGGCGCCGGCTTCGTCCTGTACCGCGCCTTCTGGCACACGGGACCGGGCGGCGTCGCCATCTTTGTGATCTTCTGCGTGGTGGCTGGCCTGTTGCTGCTGGCGGTCTATCTGCTGCTCATCCTCGCCCTCCATGGCGTCATCGCCGTGGTTATGCAGTGCTACGCCGCATATTTCTACGGCTCCTACTACCCGCAGCTCGGCGACCGGCTGGAACCCCTGCCGCCCACTCCTCCCGCGCAGAGTCTGTCCAGCGTACCGCCCAATCCTCTGCCGCCGTCCGCTCCCGCCTGACGTTTCCTCGCTGCAGGTGCGTTTCCGCGCTGCTCCCACGCCGGACCGCGAGACGGCGCGCTTTCTTTTTCCAGCTTTTCGCGTCATCATAAAGCAGCGTTCCGGCCGCCTGGGCTGGAGCGTTTCCCCAGGGCTGCCTGCGGGCCTTACTGCTCGCCGGACTGGGGTGTACCCCACTTCGTCGTTGGTGGCAAAGGTCAGGGAGGCGCTTATGCAGCGCTGTTTCGCGAAAGCGACGCGAATTCTCTTCGCCGTACTGCTCGCTGCTCCCGCAGGAACCCTCGCCCAGGCCAAAGCCCCTCAGCTTCAGCAGCCGGTCTCGGGTCCTGCACCCGCGGCCCCCGAATTGTCGCCGGAACTGCGCGGCGATCTCGCTATGGCTCATCAACAGTATCTCCAGGCCATCGACGCGTACAGTCAGGTGCCCAACAAGTCCGCCGTCATCTGGAACAAGATGGGTATGGCCTATCACCATCTCTTTGCAATCGACGAGGCCCGTCGCGACTACCAGCGCGCGCTCGCGCTTCGCCCCGATTACCCCGAAGCCCTGAACAACCTGGGCGCCATCTACTACGCAAAGAAAAACTACAAGAAAGCCGTGAAGTACTACCAGAAGGCTCTCGAGTACGACCCAAAATCGGCCCCCATCTACAGCAATCTGGGCACCGCCTGGTTCGCCCGCGGCAAAGTCGACCGCGGCATTGACGCCTATCGCACCGCCTTTGCTCTCGACCCGCACGTCTTTGAGTCGAACTCAGCCCTGCTGGTCAACGAGTCCCTGCCCGCCCACGATCGCGCTGAGCAGGACTACTGTATCGCCAGGCTCTTCGCGGAATCCGGCAAGAATCATGAAGCCATCGCGTATCTCCGCAAAGCGCTCGATGAAGGCTTCACCGACCGCAAGAAAATCCTCGAGGACCGGACGCTCGCCTCGCTCCGCGCTACTCCGGAGTTCAACCAGCTGATGGTGGAGGAAAAGATGCGATAGGCGCAGTCCGCGGGCCGATCGCTGCTGCGGACCGCTGGTCGCGCCTTCAGCAATCCTTAAGCTACCGTTGCTATTCTCGCGCCATGTTGCGGACCTGCGTCTCCCGGAGACTGGCTGCGCTTATCGGCTGCTTCGCGCTTCTTTGCGCCTGCAGCATCGCGGCCCAGGCCCTGCCCCAGGCTCCGGCGCCAAACCCGGCTAATTTGGCGCCGAATCTCACTGTGGATCAGGCCATTGCCGCCGCTCTGGCCAACGATCCCGCCTATGCCACCGCCGCCACCGCCAGCGGCTCCGCGCGCCTCAACGCCGCCATCAGCCGCGATGCTCTGCTCCCCAACGCCGAGGCGCAGGGCAACTACCTCTTTACACAGCCCAATGGAGTGCGCAACCAGGCCGGACAAATCGGCAACCAGCAAGCTCCGCGCTTCATCGCCAACAACGCCATTCGCGAGTACGCCGCGCAGGTTCTCGTCAATGAGAACCTCAGCCTGGCCGGCGTCGCCACGTACCGCCGCTCCCGCGCCCTCGCCGCTCAATCGGCCGCCGACCTCGAAAGCGCCCGCCGCGATCTTGTCTCCCGCGTCGTGGCAGCGTATTTTGGCGTTCTCTCCACAGCCGATAAGGTGGATGTGGCGAAGCGCGCCCTGGACGAAGCTCGTGCCTTTGTCGAGCTGACGAGCAAGCTCGAATCCGGCCGCGAAGTGGCCCACGCCGACGTGGTTAAGGCTGACCTCGCCTTTCAACAACACCAGCGAGAATTCGAGGACGCTACTCTCGCCGCGGAAAAAGCCCGCCTCGACCTTGGCGTCCTGCTCTTTCCCGATCCGCGCACGCCCTATACTCTGGCCGATCAGAGCCAAATCCCCGAAC
>JASHPM010000215.1 GCA_030038115.1 Acidobacteriaceae bacterium
GGATAGTTCTCCGCGATCGCCAGCAGGTGGCCCAGCGCTCCATCCAGCTGTCCGTTGGCTGCAATCTGGCTCTTCGGATCGTGCGCCGCCAGCAACGCCTCGCGCGCCTTGTCCACATCGTCGAAAACCGTCTCCTCGTGAGTTGCGTAGCCCTTCACCGTCGCGACGAGATTCGGAATCAGATCGGCGCGGCGCTGCAGCTGCGCCTGCACATTCGACCACTGCGCCCGCACCGCTTCCTGTTTCGCCACCATTTGTTTCTGCGCGCTGACGAAGCTGCCAAAGACCAGCAGCCCCGCGAACACGATCACTGCAACCACGGCTACCGCGATCCACAGACCACGACGCATCATCGCGCTTCTCCCTCGTAAATTCGAATCGATCTTACCAGCTGCCGCCGGCTCCGCCGCCGCCGGTACTGCCGCCGCCGAAACCGCCGAATCCGCTGCCGCCTCCATCGCCGCCGCCAAAACCGCCGCCGCCGAAACCTCCCCCGCCGAAGCCACCACCGCCCCACCGGCCTCCACCGCCGAGGAACATGCCCAGCAGAAAGCCCAGCAGCCCATGGCCACCAGCCCACACCAGGAAAAGAACTACCAGGATGAGGAACACGATGCCGCCGGCGATCTGCCCCGCACTGGCATGCGGCTGCTGCTGGGCCGCGCCCCAGCGCGTCAGCGGCTGCAACTTCACCCCCGCATCCTGCGCAATGATCTGCGAAATTTCGTCCACGGCCAGCAACATCGCGCCGTCAAAGTCGTTGTTGCGCAGCATCGGCACCATCTGCCGCCCGATGTCGCCGACCTTGCCGTCCGGCAGAATGCCCTCAAGTCCGTATCCTGTCTCGATCCTGCGCCGCCGGTCCTTCACCGCGATGAGCACGATCACGCCCCGATCGCTGCCCTTCGGGCCCACCTTCCAGGCGTCTTCCAGCTCCACGGCGTACTGCTGGATGGGCTCGCCGTTCAGCGTATCGATGGTGACCACGGCGATTTGCGCGTGCGCTTCGTGATCCACTTCTCCGCATAAGTGGTTGATCTGGTCGATGACCTGCGGCGACATGACATGCGCATCATCGCTCACGTAGTCCGTCGGCCTGGGAAGGTCCTTAACGGCCTGAGAGAAGGCCGGAGCAACGGCGCACCCCAAAGCCGCGATCAGGCACGCGACATTCACCCTGAGTCCGATCATTGCGTTCATTGTAGTCGCGCAGATTGCAGGCCACAGTTGCGCCGGCTGCCTGCCGGCGGACGCTTGAGCGGCGCATTCCTCACAGCTGCTTTTCCATCACCAGCGCGTCAACACGGCCCAGGTAATACCCTGGAATGCGGCCGGTGCGCACAAATCCATGCCGCGCATAGAATGCCTGTGCCGTCGTGTTGTCGACCGATACTTCCAGCCGAGCGGCGGCCGCGCCCATGCCGCGAAACCGCATCTCGATCTCCTCGAGCAGCATGTGGCCTGCACCGCGCCGTCGCATCCCAGGGTCGACATCGATGGTGATGAGCCTCCCCAGTACAGTCCCGCGTCGAAGCTGCTTGCCCGCAATCGCGAATCCCGCGATCTGTCCCGCCTCATCTTCCGCGATCATGCCAAAGTTGCCGGGATATCTCAGGAAGTAGCGCAACTCCGCCTTCGACCAGGCGATCCCCGGCGCGAAGCAAGCCTGATCGAGCGCATACAGTTTGGGAAAGTCGTCCTCTGCAATCGGCCGCAGCGAAAAGGCCACGGCTATCTTCGCGCATCCTGCATGCTGTCTCCTGCCTTTGCCGCTTCCGCGACCGGCTGCATCACCACGCCGCTGTACAGCGACGCCGCGGCCAGGCGCCCGTTCAGCGAAGCTACCGAGTGCACCGTCCACCCGGTATTCCACCACGTCCAGGCGTCGTCGTGTGGATCGACAGAGTAGACCACGGTGCCCACACCGCAAGTGACAATCAGCCGGCTCAGCGTCGGATCCCAGGTGAGGCTGTTCACGGCAACCACAGGGAGCTGCTGCAACTTCGTCCACGAGCTGCCGCGATCGCTGGAATAAAAGACCCCTTCGCGCCCACCCGCCCACAGCGCGCCATCGGGCGTCAGCGCCAGGGTCGCCAGCGCGGTCAGCCCGGCAGGCAACTGCATAGCCTGCCAGGTGGCCCCGGCATCCTCGGAAGCCATGATGCCTGCACGGCGGCCGATGAAGACGCGCTTTCCGTCCGCGGCAATGGTCAGATAATCTGCGGCGCCGGAGAACGCGCCCGCATTCCCGGAAGCCAGCATGGGCAACCACGTCGTTCCCCGGTCCTCGCTGCGAAACACACCCTGCGGCGTCGCCGCATACCAGGTATCGCCTGTGGTCGAAAGGGCCGTCACCCGTCCCTTCAGCTCCGGAGGGTCCTCAGGTTTTTCCGCCACCGCACCCGCGGAGCGGCTCTTCTTCCCGCGGGTATGTGTCCGGATTGGATCCGGGACCGGCGGCGCTGCCGGTTCGGCAACGGCATCGGCGGGGATCCAGGTATTTCCATCTCCATCCCAGCGGAAAATCCCATTGCTGCTCCCGGCCAGCAGCGTGCCATCGTCACTCTGCGCCAGCAGGAAAACATCGCGGCCGCGCAGCCCCTCGCTCTGCTGCTTCCACGTTCTGCCCAGATCGTTGGTGACGAAGACCCCCCCGTACGTCTTATCGTTGATCACGCCGGCATACATTGTCCCCGGACTTTTGTCGTCGACCAGCAGAGCCGCGACCTGCCGCTGCGAGAACCCCGTATTGGACTCTTCAAACGCGCTCCCGCCGTCTTCGCTCGCCAGCACTCCGCTGCGATCCGTCGCCACCAGCACATGCTTCGGGTTACTCGGGTCGATATAGACGTCGTTGACGATCACGTCCGGCCCGGTTGTGCGTGTCCAGTTGTCGCCCCCGTCCTGTGTCCTGTACAGGCCCTCGGTGGTTCCGGCAAACACCGTGTTGCGATCGGCCGGATCCATACGCAGCGACCGGCTGCGCCGCGCTGTCGAGGGAATGCCCTGCACCTTGCGGAAGTCGTATCCGAAATCTTCGCTCTTGTAGATTCCGGAGCAGGCGCTCAGAAACATCACGCTCGGCCGCGACGGATCGACAATCATCGAGAAGACGTCCGAGTCGTCGATCACTCCCTCGTGGATGCTGGCCCAGTGCCCCCCGCCGTCGTTGGTCTTCCACGGCAGATGCCAGGTGCCCGCGTAGATGATTTCGGGATCGTAGGGATCGATGGCGATCGATTCCACTTCGTGAATTTCGCTCCCGCCGGGCGGGCTGATTTCCCGCCAGTGCGCACCCGTGTCGGTGCTGCGATACACGCCGTTCAGCGTGCCCGCCACCAGGATATGCGGATTCGACGGTGCCTGCGTGAGTGCCTGTACCGACTGCCCACGCATGTCCGCCGGCTCGCTCCAGGTGCGCCCCTGGTCATGGCTGACGTAGATCCCGCCGTCGGCGTGGTTCATCGCCCAAAAATGCACTCCGGCGAAGATCGTCTTCGGGTCGGACCTGTCGACCACCAGGCTGTCCACCACCAGGTCATCCTGAGTTCCCAGCTTCGCCAGCCGCGACCACGATGAGCCTCCGTCGGACGAGACATAAATCCAGCTGTCGGTCGTCCCCAGATAAATGCGGCTGGGATCGAGCGGGCTGAAGGCGAACCGCCGTGCGTCGCCTCCGTCCGGCCCGGTGGCAACCCATGGCGCATGCGCGCCAAGTGCCGGCGAACTGCACAGACCCGCCAGCAGAATGGCTCCGGCCGCCACAAAAAATCGTAAACGCATCAGCCTCATCATTCCTGTTTTTACGAATGCGGCAGTCCCGCAGGCCGTTCCCCGTGCGAGGACCCGCCTAAGCTCATGCTAGCGTCTTTCGCGGCCCTCCGGACTCCCCTCTTTTGGGGAATTCGCCTCATTCTCGGCAATAAACGGGAGGAAGGCGGACACACAATCCGAGGATGCCGAGCCAAAAAACAGGGCCGGCCGGAATCCCGGTCAGCCCTGTTGTGTTTCCCGTTAGCGGTTATTGGGCCTTTTTCGCTGCCGCCTTGCGGTGGTGGCGGCGGTGGTGTACCGGAGCGGTCCGCGGTTGGGCCCTTACGGCGTGTTCATCGACAGCGGTCGTGCCCGGCACATCGTTGTCGAAGTTCGCGCCCGCCGGAACCAGGTAATCCTCCACCTCGTTCTGGCCGTTGGTGCCCGTTCTCACCTGGATACGGGCTGCATCGAGGCCCTTCTCCGTCACCAGGTAGGCCTTGGTGTTCACCGCACGCTGCGCCGCCAGTTGCTCAGCGGTCACGGCGTGGAGCCGTTGATACTTCGTCCTCGGCGTTTGCGTCGGGGCCGAGTTGCCCACCACCACCAGAGCGGCATCCGCCTTCTGCTGAGCGTTGAGCGCTACATCGTCCAGGCAGGCCTTCGCCTCGTTGTCGACGCGCGCCGGACGCCGCTTGTCCTTGTTGAACTGGATCGAGCAAAGCGTCTGCGTCTTCGGCGTCGGCGGCGGAGGCGGCGCTTCCACGTTAACCGTGGTCGTCGCGGAGGCCGTCTGTCCCCTGTCGTCCTGCACCGTGCCCGTCACCGTAATCGTTCCCGATGGCGCGCCCGCTGTCGACAGCGTCGCCGTGTTGCCGGTTCCGTTTACCGTTCCCGCCGAAGCCGAGTAGCTGTATGTCAGCGGACGGCTCTGCGGGCTTACGCCGTTGCAGGTAATGGTCGAGCTTTCACCCGGCTTCACCGTGGTCGGATTCGCGGTGCAGGCGATGGTCGGCGGCTCGAACTGCTTCACCGTAAACTGTGCCGTGCAGTCGGCGGACTGGCCGGCCTTCGCGCCCTCGGTCACGTGCCCCGTAACCGTGTAGCTGCCGGGCTGCAGGTTGCCGGTGTCGATGGTGGATGTCGGATTCGTTCCACTCACCGTCACTCCCTGCCCGCTCCAGCTGTAGCTGGGCGCCTTCTTCGCATTCAGGTTCGTCGCCGTGCCCGTCACCGTGACCTGCTCGCCCGGGAAAACCGAGGCCGGGCTGACCACGCAGGCATACTGTACCGGCGGCGGCGGCGTCATGTTTCCAAAGTGGAGCAACACTCCTGTGCTGAGCCGAACCGCGTTGACGTTGGCCCGGCCGCCGATCCATACCTCCGGACCGAAATCGGCATGCCAATACTCGTAGTCTGCCTGGAAGATGCGCCACGCAAAGTGATGCGCGTCAAAAGGCAGGTCCATATCCAGCCCGCCTCCCGCCGTCAGAGCCGGACCCCAGGTATATCCGTGCCACGGACCCCCGGGCTCCGTATTGGGTCCGCCCAGGCGCACCGCTCCACCCAGTGCATGCACGAACGCCGACATGTCCTCGGTCGGGTAGCGGAAAATAATGCCCGCCTGCGCCGTCTGCGCTCCGTCATTCGCACCGTTGGGGTGGTTGGCATACTCGATCTGTCCGCCCACCCAGCGATTGAAGTAATAAGCGAAACTGCCTATCGCCCCGAAGTTGATCGCGGAATAATCCTGCATGGCTGTTGTGCCGTTCGGCATCACCGTGGACACCGTCCCGTGCGGCGCTACCCAGCTGTAACCCATGAGAGCATCCACGCGCGATACAGGCTGATCCGCCGGTGCAGCGGGAGCTGTCTGTGCAGCGGGCGCTGCCGGTACCGAAGACGATGATTGCCCCAGGGCTACCGATGCTGCAAGCAGCATGGCGCACCCGGTCGGCAGCGTTCGGCCCGAATAAACAAACGGACGAAAATGCATTGCGTCTATCCTCCGAAAATCACTGATAATGGGTGAAATCCCTGGGGCCCCGAGCCACTTCCTGAAAATCCGGGTGGCCACCGGGGAGGAAGCCGGACTTAACCTTCCGCGAAAGTTGTAGTTACCACAGGACCCCAATGCTTAGAATGTAATTATTTCAATAAGTTGCCCGGCGTAAAGCGCAAAATTCCACACGTATCGCAAAGGTTAACCCGTGGTGCCGCTCCAGCATCAATGGGTAAACGATGTTTAAGGTTCAGGGGGGAAGTCGCGGACGCTGTCGGACCGCGGGGGGTATCTGTTACACACAAAGGTACTGGAACCCCTCCCCCTATTGCAAGTTCAGAACCCGCTTCAGGCTGCCGTGCTCGTGCTGAATCTTCTCCTGGAGAAGCGTGATCGCGTAGAGAAGTTGCTCCGGACGTGGCGGACACCCGGGCACATACACATCCACCGGGATCACCTGGTTCACGCCCTGCACCAGGGCATAGTTATTGAACACCCCGCCCGACGTCGCACACGCACCCATTGAAATCACCCACTTCGGCTCCGGCATCTGGTCGTAGAGACGCCGGATCACGGGCGCCATCTTCCACGAAACCCGGCCGGCAATCACCATCAGATCCGACTGCCGCGGAGATGGTCGAAACACTTCCGCTCCAAAACGCGCCACGTCGAATCGCGCTGCCCCCATGGACATCATCTCGATCGCGCAACAGGCCAGGCCGAAGGTCATCGGCCAGATCGAGTTCTTACGGACCCAGTTGATCGCCGCGTCAGCCGTGGTGAGAAAAACGCCTTCCGGCTGCTCGTAGCCATAGCTCGCCTCAAACACCTTCTCGCGGTTCAGGGCGCTGCTTTCCAGAGTCCCGAAAAGCCGCCGATCCCGCAACATCTCAGCCATATTTCCACTATACCTGCCGTGGAACGCGGAATCGGCGTTCTCCCGGAGCACCCACTTTTTTTCCAACACCCGCATTTCCGGACCGGTTCGGTGTCATTCCCATCCCCAATTCGGCCCGCATGGAAGGGAGATTTCCTGCATCCCGGCCCGCAATCGGGCTTCGCTTCCCCCTGCGCAGGCGTCCGCCGCTGCATTTCTCTGTTTTCGATTTGCGAAAAATATGTAAAAGTGGGTTCCAGGGATTTCCGTAATCTGCTCGTTCCAAACCACTCAGGCCTCGGGAATGTCGGCCCGTGCCTCACCGGTCACCCCGTCGTGACATATTTCCGTCCCATGCCAGCGGAGTTATATGCACCTTCGTCGTCTGATTCGGTTGCTTTGTCTTCTTCCCTTTGGTTGCGCGTCCGCCGCCCTGGCTCAGACCCCTGCGGCTCCCACGGTCTCTGCCGGCGATAACGCCTGGATGCTCACCAGTGCCGCGCTGGTGCTGATGATGACCGGGCCTGGTCTCGCCCTTTTCTACGGTGGCCTCGTACGTCGCAAGAACGTTCTCGCCACCATGATGCAGAGCTTCGCCATGATGTGCATCATTACCGTGCTCTGGGCGCTGGTCAGCTACAGCCTGGCCTTCGGAACCGGCAACCCCTTCATCGGCGGCCTGCACAACGCCTTCTTGCGCGGCGTCGGCCTCGCCCCCGACCCCGATTACGGCGCGACCGTCCCGGCGCAGACCTACATGATCTACCAGCTCATGTTCGCCATCATCACGCCGGCGCTCATTACCGGGGCTTTCGCCGAGCGCATGAAATTCAGCGCGATGTGCCTCTTCCTCACTCTCTGGGCCATCGTCGTCTACTCGCCCATGGCCCATATGGTCTGGGGTAAGGGCGGATTCCTCAACGCCTCTCTCGGCGGCAAAATTCCCTGCCTCGACTTTGCCGGGGGCACCGTGGTCCATGTCACTTCCGGCGTCTCGGCGCTCGTCTGCGCCCTGTATCTCGGCAAACGCGTCGGCTATCCCAAAGAACCGTCTCCGCCGCACTCCGTGGTTCTCAGCTTTATCGGAGCCTGCCTGCTGTGGGTGGGCTGGTTTGGCTTCAACGCAGGCAGCGCCGTCGCCGCCAACGCGCTTGCCACCAGCGCTTTCGTGAACACGCACTTCGCCACCGCCGCTGCGGCCATCGGCTGGAGCGTCGCCGAGTGGATTCGCAACGGCAAGCCCAGCGCTCTCGGCGCCATTTCCGGCGCGGTGGCCGGACTCGTCGCCATCACGCCCGCCTCCGGCTTCGTTCAACCCATGTCGGCGCTCATCATCGGGGTCGTTGCCGGCGTTGGCTGCTTCCTCATGGTCACCACCGTCAAAGGCTGGTTCGGCTACGACGACTCCCTGGACGCCTTCGGCGTTCACGGCGCAGGCGGCTCCATCGGCGCCATCCTCACCGGCGTTTTCGCCTCCAGCGCCATTAACCCCGTCTATGGCGCGGGCAAACCGACCGGCTGGATCGAGGGCAACGGTCATCAGGTGCTGAATCAGCTGGCCGGCGTCGCCATCGCCTGGGTACTCTCCCTCGTCGGCACATTCATCCTGCTCAAAATTGTCGACATGGTCGTTGGTTTGCGCGTGACCCGCGAGGACGAAATCGAGGGTCTGGACGTGACACAGCACGGCGAAGAAGGCTACGATTTCGGTTCGTAATCAAACGTATACTCACTCTCAGCCAGGACTCGAGCACGCAATGCAAAAGATCGAAGCTGTCATTCAACCCTCCAAGCTGGACGCAGTGAAGGACGCCCTGCTCGAAGCGGGCATCGAAGGCATGACCATCCTCGAGGCCCGCGGCCATGGTCGCCAGAAGGGCCACACCGAGTTCTATCGCGGCCGCGAATACACCGTCGACCTCCTGCCCAAGATCAAAATCGAGATGGTGGTCCGCGACGAAATGGCCGACAAAGCCATCCAGGCCATCCTCTCCTCGGCGCGCACCGGTAAAATCGGCGACGGCAAAATCTTCGTCTCCAAAATTGACGACGCCATTCGCATCCGCAACGACGAGCGCGGCCCCTCCGCGCTTTAGGGCCTGCGGCCATTCCGCTGGTCCGAACGAAGTTCCGTACGACCCGCCGTTTCCGTTCCAACGGCGAACACGTTTGGATCGCCGATGGGCCCGACTCATGATTACTGAGCCCCTCACTCTCACGCGTCTCCGCAGTCGCTATCAGGACGACTCCACCCAGTTGCGCCAGAGTTTCGAGCGCAATGGCGACGGTTCGGCTGTCATCCGGCGCCGCTCCCAGATCGTGGGCACCCTGTTGCGCCAGCTCTGGGAGTACGCTGCCCCCACCGCCCCGCAAAACGACATCGCCCTCGTGGCTACCGGGGGCTTCGGCCGCCGCGAGCTCTTCCCCTGTTCCGACGTCGACGTTCTCTTCCTGTGCGCCAATGAAAAAGTCGAGCCCGTCTACCGCGACCGGATCCGCGCCTGCACCCAGGCCATGTGGGACATCGGCCTGCGCGCCAGCCCTGTCACCCGTACTCTGAAAGAAACCGAGCGCGTGCATCCCGACAACCTTGAGTTCACCGTTTCGCTCCTCGATCGGCGCTACCTCACTGGCAGCCGCGAACTCTACGCGAAGTTCGAAACCGAGCTTTTACCCTCCGTCGTCCTCCGCGAGTGGGACACCATCGTCCAGAACCTCGCTGAAATGGCCCGCGCCCGTCACGCCAAATACGGCGACACCATCTTCCACGTGGAGCCCAACGTCAAGGAGACGCCCGGCGGACTGCGCGACTATCACCTGGCGCAATGGCTGACGCTGCTCAATTCCATCCAGGAGCAGAAGGTTTGGCCTCGCTCGGCCGCCGACGATTTCTACGGCACGCACGACGAGCCTGAATCCGCCTACGACTTTCTCTCCGCGGTCCGATGTTTCCTCCACTACCGCTCGGGCCGCGACGACAACACCCTCGACTGGCACGCCCAGGACGAAGCCGCCCAGCGCTCCATCGGCCTCGAAACCCGCGGAACCCTGGACCCCGCTTACTGGATGCGTACCTGGTATCGCCAGGCCCGCACCGTTTACCGCCGCGCTTCCCTCCTCATCGACGCTGTCCCGCCTCCGCGCCGCTCCTTCTACAGGCAGTTCCGCCGCAAACGAACACCCGTCGCCGGTACCGATTTCTTCCTCGAAGACGGCCGCCTCGACCTGGCCGAAGGCGCCACCGTCAACGACGCCGACAGTGTCCTCCAGGTCTTCGGCCTCATGGCCAAACACGGTTACCGTCTCAGCTTTGCCGCGGAAGACCGCATCTCCGACGCCCTCCCCATCCTCGCCGTGCAGATGCCCGAAGGTCCGTTCCTGTGGAATTGCCTGCGCGAGGTTCTCCTTGGCCCCTGGGCGGCGCATGCCCTGCGCACCATGCACGCGCTCGGCATCCTCGAGCTCGTCATTCCCGAATTTCACGGCATCGAGTCCCTGGTCATTCGCGACACCTGGCACCGCTATACCGTCGACGAGCACACCTTCCACGTCATCGACAACGTGCACCGCCTGCGCCAGCCGCAGCACGAATGGGAGAAACGCCTCGCCGGGCTGTTGCCGGAAATCGACCGCCTCGACCTCTTCTTCCTCGCGCTCCTCATGCACGACACCGGCAAGGCCCGACGCACCGGCAATCATGCCAGCAACAGTGTCGAGCTCAGCGAAAGCCTCTTCTCGCGCCTCGAACTCGACGCCGAGGAACGCGAAACCGTCCGCCGCGTCATTCATAACCACCTGGAAATGTCCGCCGCCATGCGCCGCGACATCTTTGACACGGAAACCATCCGCGCCTTCGCCGAAAAAGTCGCCACCCAGCCCCAGCTCAAGATGCTCACGCTGATGACCTATGCCGACATTCGCGCCGTTTCGCCCGAAGCGCTCACGCCCTGGAAAGCCGAGAGCTTGTGGCAGCTCTACATGAGCGCTTCCAACTTCCTCGACCGCAGTGTCGACGAGATTCGCTACCACGCCTCCGCCGATCCGGCCTTCTTCAGCCGCATCGTCGCGCTCATCCCCGCCGTCACGCCCGGCCGCGCTTCGTCGCAAGCCCCGGTTCCCACTGAAGAGCTCCGCAGCTTCCTCGAAGGCCTCCCGCAGCGTTACCTGAGCATGCGCACGCCCGAACAAATCGCCGCGCATTTCCGCATGGCGATGGATATCGGCAAAGACCCGGTGCAGCTATCCTTCCGCGCGCTGCGCCAGGTGAACGAAATCACCCTTGTCACCCCCGACCGGCCCGGCCTCTTTGCCGACATGGCCGGAATCCTCTCCGCCTGGGGCATGAACATCGTCAAGGCCGACGCCTTCTCCAACGCCGCGGGCATCATCGTCGACACCTTTCAGTTCACGGACACCTATCGCACCCTCGAGCTCAACACCTCCGAAGTCGACCGCTTCCTCCTCAGCATTCGCGACGCACTGAAGCACACCATCTCTGTCGAAGAATTACTGCGCTCACGCAAGATGAAACCCGCGCGGCCGAAGGTCACCGTCGAAACTCGCCTCGAATTCGATAACGAAGCCTCGTCGCACAGCACCCTGCTCCAGATCGTCACCCAGGATGCGCCCGGCCTGCTCCGCGAAATCGCCCACAGCTTCGCCTCCTGCCGCTGCAATATCGAGGTCGCGCTGATCGATACTGAAGGCGAAACCGCCATTGACGTCTTCTATCTCACCTCCGCCGGTCAAAAGCTGGACGAATCCGCCCAGGCTTCGCTCAGCGCTTCTCTCGTGCATCGCCTCGCGCAGCTCCGGCAGTAGCGCTATTTCAAATACGCCCGCACCAGATCGATCAAATCCTCCGCCAGCTCGGTCGAATCCATCGAACCTTTTTCCGGCGACAGCATGTGCAGCCGGATATGGTCTTCCAGCACCTCCGCCATCAGGCTGTTCACGCCGCCCCGGATGTTCGCCAGCAGCATCAGCACGTCGGCGCAATGCTCCTGGGTCGAGAGAGAGCGCTCGATCGCGTCCACCTGTCCGCGGATCCTGCGCACCCGGGCAATCAGCTTCTGTTGTTGCCTCTCCTCGATCGGCATACCGGTATCCCTTTCTTTATGCTATTTTTACTTGATTATATCCCACCGGGATATGATATAAACTATGGCGGCGGCGCACGCCTCAGATAATCTGTATTTAACGACAATTAATAAACCACAGTTAACTCCGAGCCCCCGGCAAACATAAACTGGTTGAACTCAGCATCACGGGTCACTTCCCGCGCGGGTGCGCGATCCCCAGGAGCAACGCTGGTGCGCTATTTTCTCACCATCCCGGTTCTGCTTGCCACGGCGGCCATCCCCGTGTACGCGCAGTCCGCTCCGCTTCCCAATGCGCCCGCTCCGGTCATCGCGGCTGCCCCAGCCGTACCCGCTCTCGCCGCGTTCCAGCAATCCGGCGCTGTTCCACAGTCGCCCCAGACCCCCGCACCTCAACCCGCGCCGGCCGCGGAACCTGCCGCCGATCCCGCCCTCACCATGTTCCCCCACAGCAACACCACGCGCTACTGGATCTCCGGGCAGGCAAATATCATTCTCCAGTGGCATCCGTCGTTTCCGGCGAAATACAGCGGCCCCAACAGTCTGACCGCGTGGGCCCAGAGCGCCACCACTCACGTTCTGACGCTTTACACAGGCTACGAACTCTCGTCCACGACGGAAGTATTCGCCGACCTCGAGGATGCAACGGGCAACGGCATAGGGAACGCGGACGGCCTCGCCGGCTACGTCAATCTGGACTCCGTGCGCCTGGTGCAGGGCGTGGCACTTTCCAAGGCGCCCTACATTGCGCGCTTCATGTTGCGGCAAATCATCCCGCTCACCCAGGAGCGCTTCGAAGCCGACCGCGACGAGCTTCATCTCGCAACTTCTCTTCCCGCCCGCCGATTCGAATTTCGCGTCGGCAAGCTGGACCTGACCGATTTCTTCGATGTAAATACCTGGGGCTCCGACAGCCACCTGCAGTTCCTGAACTGGACTGCGGACAACAACGGCGCCTGGGACTACGCCGCGGACACCCGCGGCTATACCGATGGCGCGATCCTCGAATACGACGATAAGTGGTGGTCGGCGCGCTTCGGCGAAGCGCTGATGCCCAAGGTGGCGAACGGACAATACCTCGACGCCGACATTGCGCGCGCGCGTGCGGAGAACTTTGAGCTGGAGGCCCGCGGAAAACGGATCGCCCATCGCGACGGCACGGTCCGCCTGCTGAGTTATCTCAACCACGCCAACATGGGGAATTATGAGGAATCGATCGCCGGCTACCTCGATCACAGAACCGCGACGCCGGATATTACCGCGACGCGGCAACAGGGACGCCACAAGTACGGCTTCGGCCTGAACTTCGAGCAGGAAATCACGCCGCACGTGGGCATCTTCGGCCGCCTCGGATGGAGCGACGGCCGCAATGAGTCCTTCGCCTACACCGAAGACGACCGCACCCTCGAACTGGGCGGGTTTGCGCCCGGCAGCTCGTGGCATCGGCCCAATGATCGCGCCGGTGTCGCTCTCGTTGGCAACGGGATTGTGGCCGCCCATCAGCAGTATCTCGCTCTCGGCGGACTCGGCTTTGTGCTCGGCGACGGCGGCCTCACCTACGGTCACGAGAAAATCGTTGAGAGCTTCTACACCGCGCACCTCTGGCGCGGCCTGTTTGCCTCGTACGACTTTCAACACATCGACGATCCGGGCTATAACCAGGCCCGCGGCCCCGTCGCTGTCTCAGGTATCCGCTGCCACGTGGATTTTTAACTTTTCACAACAGACCGTTTACCTTCCAGTAAACCTTTTGCGCCCACCCCGCATCTACACTCCTATATCCGTAAGCGGAAACTCCCGAAGGGATTGGTGCTGTGAAGTCAGCTGTCCGCGTGCCTGCTGTGCTCCGGGGAATGGACCGCGAAGTCGATTGTGTATTGCTCACGTGGAAGGAAAAGTCCCCCTCGGGGCGAGTCTACACGCGATGCCAGATTGCCGATGAACCGTCGGATCTTCCATGGGGCCCCTACACGGTGTTCTTCGCTGGGTACACCCTTTCCACCACGAAATTCGACAATCGCTGGATGTTGACGTTCCTTCCTCCTGAGATCGATCTGGAACGAGCGGCCTGACCGCCGGGCGCTTGCGGCGGCCTTTTTGATCGGGGCGTTGGCAACCTCTACTCGGCGCGCAGCGCCTGCATCGGCTCCACGTGGGTTGCCCTGCGTGCCGGCACCAGCGTCGCGATCGACGCCACCGCGCACAGCAGCAGCCCCGCGCTCAGCAGCGCCACCGGATTCGTTCCCGTGGCCCCAATGAGCGAATCCATCCACGCGCGCATCGCGAACACCAGGCCCGCGCCCAGAATCACGCCGATGATCATCAGCCGCAACGCTCCCGAGAACAGCAGCCCGAGGATCGCGCCGCGGTCGGCGCCCAGCGCCATGCGAATGCCAAACTCCCGCTCCCGCCGGCTGACCGAGTACGCAATCACCCCGTACACCCCAACGCTGGCCAGCACCAGCGCCAGCACGCCCAGAATCGCCGTGACCATCGTCGAAGTGCGCTGACCCGCCACCGACTCATCCGCCAGCTCCTCCAGCGACGCGATATTCGAAATCGCCTGGCCCGGATCAATGGAAGCCACAGCCCGCCGCGCGCTCTCCGCCATCGCCAGCGGATCGCCGGAAGTGCGCAGCAGGAAACCCAGGAAGGGCATGGGATTCTGCTGCACGCTGGTATAGATCGCAAAAGCGACAGGCGCAGCCGGCCCATCGTAGCGCACATCCCCGGCCACGCCGACAATCACAAAGTTCCCGCCCGGCATGCAGCAGGTCAGATGCTTGCCGACCGCGCTCTGCCCAGGCCACAACTTCCGTTCCATTCCGCGATTGATGATGGCCACCTTCATCGAATTGGCCGTATCCTGCGCGCTGAAATCCCGCCCCTCGATGATCGGCGTCTGCACCGTGGCGAAAAAACCGGGCGTCACCGAATGCTGATCGGCAAACGGATTGCGGTCCGCCGTTCCGTTGGGCTGCCCCTCATAGGTGAAATCTCCATTCGCGTTCGCTCCGCTGAACGGCGTGTCCACCGATCCTGCCGCGCGGACCACTCCCGGCAGAGTGCCGAGCTTTCCCAGCAGCGCGTCGTAGAAACGCCACATCTGCGCGGCATCCGTATAGCGTGCCGGCGACAGCATAATACCCATGGACAGCACATTCTGCGGATTTACCCCGGGATCCACGCGCATCAGTCGCAAAAAGTAAAACGCCATATTCAGCGAGCCCGCCACCAGCAGCATCGACAGCGCGATCTCCGCCACCACCAGGCTGGAGCGCGTAAATCTGTGCTCGCGCGACTCCGTCACCGCGCGCCCCTGCTGCATCGCCGCCGTCTCCTGCTGGCGCAGAATGCGCAGCGCCGGGATCGTCCCGAACAAAAGGCCCGTCGCAATCCCCAGAATCAGCGCAAAAGCCAACACCACACCATCCAGATGAACGCTGGAAGGGGGCTGCAATCCTTTCGGCCATGCCGCAATCGGGATATGAATCAGCGCCACACCCAGGCTCAGGCCGGCCGCCGCGCCGCTGATCGAGAGCAGCAGGCTTTCCGTCAGCGCCTGGCGCACCATCCGCGCGGGCGTTGCCCCCAGCGCCCGCCAGATCGCAAATTCGCGCTCGCGATCCGTTGCCCGCGCCAGCAGCATGTTGGCCAGATTCACGCATGCGATCAGCAAAATGAACCCCACCGCCGCCAGAAGGATGTTCATGATCGAGCGCAGGTCCCCGAACACTTCCTGCGAGAGCAACTGAATATCGAGCCCGTGCTTGTTGTCGGGAAACTGCTTGTCGATCTGCGCCTGAATGCCTCGCAATTCCGCCAGCGCCTGCGACTGCGTGACTCCCGGCCGCAGCAGCCCGACCGTGAACAGATAATTCGTGCCGCGCTGAATGTAAGGAGGCTGCAGTTCCAGCGGCTTCCACACCTGCACCGGACGATAACCCTCCGGCTCCATCTTCGGCATCACCCCCACAATCGTGCAGGTCCTGCCGTTAAGGTTGAGCGGCTGGCCCAGAACGGAAGCCGCCCCGCCAAATTCCTTGCGCCAAAAATCCGCGCCCAGCAGACACACGGGTGCGGCGCCCTTTTGATGATCGCCTGACGCGAACCCCCGGCCCACGATCGGCTGCATCCCATAAACGCTGAAATACCCGTCACTCACCAGGCCCACATTCAGCAGCTGCGGTTCGGCTGCCCCCGTCCACGTCGAACGGCCCGTGAAGGTCGCGGCCAGCTGCGCGAAGCCCTTCGCCTGGCTCCGCCATTGAAGAAAATCGGGCCACGAATTGGCAAAGTACTTTCCCTGCGGATAGACATTCTCGACCGCGACGATGCGGCTCGCATTCGCGTAAGGCAGCCGCAGCGCCCCATGGATGATGCTGTAGATCGCCGTATTCGCGCCGACTCCCAGGGCCAGGGTGCACAACGCCACCACAGTAAAGCCCGGCGACTGGCGCAGCTGGCGCATTGCATAACGCAAATCCTGCATCACAGTGTTCACGGTGCCTCCATACATGCCCACAAAGATGTGTTCCAGCCCGCACGTTCAGGGCCAGATCATGGCAAAGGATCAACGCCGCATTTTCATAGGGCTCCGCGGCGCTCAGCCCCACTGTTCACAATGCTCCCGTCCGGAACCGAACATGCCTGTCCGCCAGCGAACATCCTTTAACTCAGCACGCTAAGATGGAAATTCGTCCCCGGAGGCTTCCTTGCGCGTCGGTCTGATGACTCGAGAATACCCGCCCTATGTCTACGGGGGCGCGGGCGTTCACGTCGAATACCTCAGCCGCGAGCTGGCGAAGTTCATTGAAGTCGAAGTCCACTGCTGGGGCGATCAGTTCTCCGACAAAGGCAATCTGCACATCCGCGGCGCCGAACCGTGGTCGCAAATCACCAACGGCACGCAGGAAAAATTCAAAATCGCCCTCGAAACCCTCAGCCTCAACCTCCTCCAGATGACGTCCATCTCCGCCATCGACGTCGTCCATACCCACACCTGGTACGTATCCATGGCCGGCTTCCTTGCGAAGAAGCTGTACAGTATCCCCTTTGTGATGACCACCCACAGTCTCGAACCGCTGCGCGCCTGGAAAGCCGAGCAGCTGGGCAGCGGCTACGCCATGAGTTCCTGGATGGAGCGCACCGCCATCCATGAGGCTGACGCCGTCATCGCCGTCTCGCACGGCGCCAAAGCCGACGTCCTGCGCGCCTACCCTGAGATCGATGCTAACCGCATTCACGTCATCCACAACGGCGTTGACCTCGACGAATACCGGAAAACCTCCGACACCACAGCCCTGATCGAACACGGCGTCGATCCCTCCCTGCCTTACGTGCTGTTCGTCGGCCGCATCACGCGGCAAAAGGGCGTTACGCATCTGGTCGACGCTATTCCGCATCTCCCGCCGCGAACCCAGGTCGTCCTCTGCGCCGGCGCTCCGGATACGCCGGAGATTGCCGCCGAAATGCGTGAAAAGGTCGAGCGTGCGCGCGCCGTCGACCCGCGCGTCATCTGGATCGAAAAAATGCTGAGCAAGCCCGAAGCCGTCCAGCTCTACAGCAATTGCGCTGTCTTCTGCTGCCCATCTGTCTACGAGCCCTTCGGCATCATCAACCTCGAAGCCATGGCTTGCCGCGCACCCGTCGTCGCCAGCGCCACAGGCGGAATCCCTGAAGTCGTTGCCGACGGCGTTACCGGCTACCTCGTGCCCTTCGATCAGGACCCGGTCACCGGCTTCCCTCTGCATCCGGAAAAATTTTCTCGCGATCTCGCCGCCAAAATTTCCGTCCTGCTCGCCGATCCCGAGAAAGCCCGCCGCTTCGGCGACGCAGGCCGCCAGCGTGTCGAAGAAGAATTCTCCTGGTCCGCGATCGCCGGCCAGACCATCCATCTTTACCGCCAGCTCATCGACAGACCCCTCCGGGACAGGAACTTGTAACGCAAACCCGTTACCGCCTGTTCCCTGTTCCCTGTTACCTGTTCCTTATTGCTTGTCCTTCAGTACCCGCAGGTCGCCGCCCGTCATCTGCTTTGGCTCCGCCAGCCCCAGCAGCCCCAGGATCGTCGGCGAAATATCGCGGAGCGATCCTTCCGGCCGCAGCGAATATTGCTTTGCGTCTTCGCTGACAAAGATGAACGGCACCGGATTCGTCGTGTGCGCTGTATGCGGCCCGCCGGTTACGGGGTCGACCATCAGCTCTGCGTTGCCGTGATCCGCGGTGATCAGCCATGCTCCGCCGCCGCGCTGCTTCATCGCCTGGTAAATGCGCCCCAGGCACCCATCCACCGTCTCCACGGCTTTGATCGTCGGCTCCAGCTTGCCCGAGTGCCCCACCATGTCGGCGTTCGCGAAGTTCACCACGATCACGTCGAAGGCCCGGTCGTTAATCGCCTTTACTACGGTTTCCGCGATCCCCGCCGCCGACATCTCCGGCGCCAGGTCGTACGTCGCCACCTTCTGCGACGGAATCAGGATCCGATCCTCGCCCGGAAACGGCTGCTCGATCCCGCCGTTGAAGAAATACGTCACGTGCGCGTACTTCTCCGTCTCCGCCACGCGCAGGTTGCGCAAATTCGCCTGCGCCATCACGTTCGCGAGCAGGTTCTCCATCGATTCCGGCAGGATGACCATCGGCAGCGTGAAATTCCTGTCATATTGCGTCATGCACACGTAGTGCAGGTTGTTCGGAATCTCCGTCCGCGGGATGGTCGCGTCCAGTTCCTGCCACGATGGCAGTTCGCGTCCGCCTTCCTTGCTCAGCCCGCTGTTCCGCGCCAGCACCCGTGTGATTTGCCGCGCCCGGTCTGCGCGAAAGTTGAACATGATGCAGACGTCCTCGTCGCGAATCGTTCCGTTCGCCTTCTCATGCTCATCTGTAACAACGAACGGCACAATAAACTCATCCGTCGTGCCGTTGTTGTACGACTCCTTCATGCGCGCGATTGCGTCCTTGTACGCGCCGCCCTCGGCCTGACCCTTCACCATCGCGTCGAAGGCCTTCCTCTCGCGCTCCCAGCGCCGGTCGCGATCCATTGCGTAATAGCGGCCCGAAACACTGGCCAGCTTGCCGCCAAACTCACGCATCTTCTGCTCCAGCGCCGCCAGATACCCCGCTCCGCTCGTCGGCAGCGTGTCGCGCCCGTCCATAAAGGCATGCACGAACACCTTCTCCACGCCCTGCTGCTTCGCGGTCTTCAGCAGCGCATACAAATGCTCCTGGTGCGAGTGCACGCCTCCGTCGGACACCAGCCCGAACAGATGCAGCTGCGTCTTTCGTGCCTTCCGCATCGCCTCGACGATGACCGGGTGCGTGAAGAATTCCCCGCTCGCGATCAGCAAATCGATCCGCGTGATGTCCATCTGCACAATGCGCCCCGCGCCGATGTTCAGATGCCCAACTTCGCTGTTGCCCATCTGCCCATCCGGCAGCCCGACAAAGTGATCCGACGCATGCAGCAGCGTATTCGGATACTCCGCGAGCAGCTTGTCATACACCGGCTTGCGCGCCAGCGCGATTGCGTTGTTTTCAATCTGCGGGCGATAGCCCCACCCATCCAAAATAGTCAGGACCACAGGCTTCTTCGAAACGGCCACAACGGCTCCTCATCTGTATCTGCTGATTTTTAGTTGTTCGGCGCGGTTCCGGCGTGCTGCTGCTCGTATTTCTCCTTCGCGGCCTCAATCTCGGCGTGGTGACGCTCCAGCACTTCCGCGGCGATCTTTTGCCCCAGCTGCGCTCCGGCCTGCTGGCATTCCTTCATGATCTGCGGCATGGTGGCCAGCAACCGCTGCCCCGCGGGCGTCTTGTAGAAGGCGATAATCGCGGCCGCGTGCTCCGTCGAAAGATGCGCCTGGTAGGAGCGGACCAGCGGCGCCTCCAGATTCGCCCCCAGCATGCTCCGGCTCATATCGTCCATCACATCGGCAGGAATGTACGGAGGCATCGCCTGCCGCAGCAACGGCATGATCCCCTGCATTGCTTCTTTCCCGAGGTTCATCGCGCCGGTCAGCCGCATCATCTCATGCACCTGATCCACGGTGATCGGGTGCTCCGGCGCCGTCGTTGCCGCCGCCGTCTCCGGATTCCACTCCGTCTGCTGCGCCACTGCCGGCAGACTGATCGTCATCGCAGCGCACACCACCCACGCTAGTTTCCGCATTCAGCCTCCAGGGACATCGGACGCACTCATCTCTCGCCCTTCAGGGCTGGAAGTGCGCGTCACACCCAGTACTTTACCCCCTCCGTATTACTGGGTCGGCGTTTGCGGATGCTCCTCGTGATAGACCTTCGCCGCCGCGTCGATCTCATCCTTGTGCCGCTGGATCACCTGCAACATCACCTGCTGGCCAACTTCCGATCCCGCCTGCTGACCCTCATCCAGAACCTTCGGCATGACTGCGATCATGCGCTTGCCCGCCGGCGACCGGTAGAACGCGATAATCTGCGCCGCATCCTCCGTCGATAAATGCCGCTGAAACGACCGCACCATCGCCCCTTCGAAGTCCGCGGTTCCCAGGCTCCGCTGGAAATCCGCCACGACGTCGGCCGGCATATACGGCATCATCTGCTTCAGATACGGCAGCATCCCGTCCAGCATCTGCCGCCGCAGCGTGTCCGTTCCTGTCAGCTCCAGAATCTCGTGCACCTGCGCCGCCGTCACCGGATGCTCGGGTGGCGGATTCTCGCTTGCCGCGGCCGCCGGCTCATTCGCCCCCATCCCCGGCCTCACCGTGGTCGTCGCCGCCAAAGCCGGCAACGCAACCAATAGAACCAGCCATGCTGCCTTTCGCATTTGCGTCTCCTTCCAGGACATCCCACCGCGATCCCGCAACCTTGCGGAACCCGATCAAATGTCTCGACGTGGAGACACGAGTTGCGATTGCCCCGCCTTTTGCACTCCGGCAATCGAAGTGCCCGGGCGCAGCCTTCCAGTCAGATCCTTCTACTCCCCGTAATTCACGGCTTCGAGGCCCAGAAACTCCGCCGCCTGTCCCAGCTCTTCTTCAATCCGCAGCAGCTGGTTGTACTTCGCGATGCGGTCCGTCCGCGACGCCGATCCCGTCTTGATCTGCCCCACGCCCGTCGCCACCGCCAGATCGGCAATGAACGTGTCTTCCGTCTCGCCGCTGCGATGCGAAATCACCGACGTGTAGCCGTACCGCCGCCCCAGCTCGATGCACTCCAGCGTCTCGCTCACCGTGCCAATCTGGTTCAGCTTGATCAGGATCGAATTCCCAACGCCCTCTTCGATGCCCTTCTGGAACAGCTCCGTGTTCGTCACGAAAATATCGTCGCCCACCAGCTGGATCTTGTTCCCCAGCTCGCGCGTCAGCACCTTCCACCCGGCCCAGTCGTTCTCCGCCAGTCCGTCTTCGAGCGACACGATCGGATACTGCCGCACCCAGTTCTCGTAGAAGGCCACCATCTCTTCGCTGCTCTTCTCGCTCTTGTCCGACTTCTTGAAAACGTACTTGCCCTTCTCCGCGTCGTAAAACTCGCTCGACGCCGGATCCAGCGCGATCGCTACGTCCTCGCCCGGCTTGTATCCGGCCAGCTCGATCGCCTCCAGGATCACCTCAATCGCTTCCGTGTTCGACTTCAGCGACGGCGCAAACCCGCCCTCATCGCCCACCGCCGTGTTGTAGCCCTTCTTCTTCAGCACGCCCTTCAGCGTGTGGAACACCTCCACACCCCAGCGCAGCGCTTCGCTGAACCGTTCCGCACCCACCGGCATCACCATGAACTCCTGGAAGTCAACGTTGTTGTCCGCGTGCGCCCCGCCGTTCAGGATGTTCATCATCGGCGTGGGCAGCACCGAAGCGTTCACCCCGCCCAGATACCGGTACAGCGGAATCCCCAGCTGGTTCGCCGACGCGCGCGCCGCCGCCATCGACACGGCCAGAATCGCATTCGCTCCCAGCCGCCCCTTGTTGTCCGTGCCGTCCAGGGAAACCATCGTCTGGTCCAGCAGCCGCTGGTTCGCGGCGTCCATCCCCGTCAGCTCCGGCGCCAGAATGCTCTCCACATTCTCCACCGCCTTCAGCACGCCCTTGCCGAGGTAATGGCTTTTGTCGCCGTCGCGCAGCTCCACCGCCTCATGCTCCCCCGTTGACGCGCCGCTCGGCACGATGGCCCGCCCCAGCGCTCCGCTTTCCAGAACCACATCGGCTTCCACCGTCGGGTTTCCGCGTGAATCCAATACTTCCCGCGCGTGA
This sequence comes from Acidobacteriaceae bacterium, assembly GCA_030038115.1. GTDB lineage: Bacteria > Acidobacteriota > Terriglobia > Terriglobales > Acidobacteriaceae > Palsa-343. The sequence goes on from JASHPM010000215.1 coordinate 21,955, forward strand.
ATCGCAGCAATTTCCGTCATGTTGCTCCTCGTAATGTGGTGTTGTAAGCGCTCGTTGAGTTTGGGCCGACGATCCACGCGAATCGCTTCCCCGGTGGTCGCGCCAATGGTTTCCAGAAAGGTCATTGAAGGCCTTCCGCCTTCGTTTTCACTGAGGGTTCCAACGCAGATTCTAGCAAAGCAACATCACAACCAACGGTGACGGCCATCACCGCTAACCCTGAACGAGATCAGCCCGAACGGAATAACTTGCCTCTCCGCCGAGAAACTGATCCCTGTACCCTGTACCCTGATTCTGTGATCGCCATCGTCCGCCTCGGTTCTCCCCGCCATCCCGGCGAAGGCCTGCGCCTCGGCACCGTGCGCCGCCCGCCCCGCGGCGTTCCCAAAGCCGACTTCGCCAAACGCGACTTCTACGACGTCTGGTTCCCCAATCTCTCTCCCACTGAGCCGCTGCTCAAACAGGCCCTGCAGGCGCAGCGTGAAAGCCCCGAAAACGAAGCCCGCGCCTGGCGCGCCTTCGAGCGCAGATTTCGCGCCGAGATGAACCACCCCGACGCCTCCCGTCTGCTCGACCTGCTCGCCGCGCTCTCCCATCAGACCAGCTTCTCTCTCGGCTGCTACTGCGCCGATGAGAGCCGCTGCCATCGTTCCATCCTGCGCAAGCTGCTCGCCGAACGCGGCGCCGCCCTTCGCTAAACACTCTCCCAGCCGATCCCACCGTGAAGCCGCCCCACACCCCCTTGCAACCACGCCTCCGCCGCGTCCAATATGGTTGATACCCGCAGAGGTTGTTCCCATGTCACGCCGGATCGCCTGCTTCCTCCTCTTCCTGGTCTCTGCCGCCGCATTCATCCCCCGGGTCCACGCTCAGGACCCCAACGACCCCCTCACCGACGACGAGATCCAGCAGATTCGCGACAACAAGACCAATCCCAATGAACGCATCAAGCTCTATATGCAGTTCATCGATCAGCGTCTGAACGCGATCGAACAACTCGCCGGCCCTGGCAGGAGTCCGGACGAAAAGGCCCAAGTCCACGACAAACTCGACCAGTTCACCCACCTCTGCGACGAACTGCAGGACAACCTCGATACCTACGATTCGGCTCACGCCGATATTCGCAAATCCCTCAAGGACCTTGTGCCCGACACCGCCAAATGGCCGGATGCCCTGAAAACCATCCCCACGGATCCGAGCTACGACTTCGCGCGCATGACGGCGCTCGAAGCCGCGAAAAGCGCCGCCGACGAGGCCCGCCAGATGTCCATCTCCCAGGACGTCTACTTCGACATCCACAAGAAACAACGCAACAAAAACGGCACCGGTCCCAGCTAGCCGGCCCGCGCTCTCAGCCAACGTACCAGCCGCCAGATATAGATCAGCAGGTTCGCCCCGCAAATCGCAATCGCGCAGCCGATGATCGCGCTGACAGGGAGCCTGGGATAGACGATCGCGTCCAGATAGTGCACCAGGCAATCGCCCGCGTACGAGTGCATTCCGCCCTTCGACTCCAGCAGATCCTCGGCCATCGTCAGCGGGCACGGCCACGGACCGGCCTCGGCAATCAGGCCCCACACCAGCGAGGCGATATGAAACGCGGTCAGCCACGGTCTCCCGCGCGTCCACAGCGCTCCGAAGATCACCCACAGGATCCAAACCAGATGGAACGCCAGCACCAGCGCCACGAGCAGCCTCATGCCCTGATCATAGAGTGACGCGCCGCCTGAATCTCCGCCTCTCGCTTACACTTGAGACGAGCCCATGTTCTACCGCACCGACGATCTCCGCATCCGGTCCACAAAAGTCGTCCTCCCTCCCGTCTTTCTGGAAGAGGAGATGCCCGTCACCGATGCGGCTTCCGCCACTGTCTTCCATGCGCGCCGGGAGATCGTGGACATCCTCAACCAGCGCGACCGTCGCCTGCTGGTCGTCGCCGGCCCCTGCTCCATCCACGACCCCGCCGCCGCCCGCGAGTACGCGCGCCGCCTCAAAGACGCCATCAACGCGTTCGCCGCCGACCTGCGCATCGTCATGCGCGTCTATTTCGAGAAGCCACGTACCACGGTGGGCTGGAAAGGCCTCATCAACGACCCGTTCCTCGATGAGTCCTACCGCATCAACGACGGCCTGCGCCTCGCGCGCCGCCTGCTGCTCGACCTGGCGGAGATGGGTGTGCCCGCCGGCACCGAATTCCTGGACATGATCTCGCCGCAGTACGTCGCCGAGCTGGTCAGCTGGGGCGCCATCGGCGCGCGCACCACCGAAAGCCAGGGTCATCGCCAGCTCGCCTCCGGTTTGTCCTGCCCCGTCGGCTTCAAGAACGGCACCTCCGGCAACGTGCAGATCGCCATCGAGGCCATCCTCTCCGCCGGTCATCCGCACACCTTCCTCGGCCATTCGAAATACGGCCAGTCGGCGATTCTCTTCACCGCCGGCAACGCCGACTGCCACATCATTCTGCGCGGCGGCCGCCAGACGGTGAACTACGATGCCGCTTCCGTCGATGAGACCTGCCGCCTGCTCGAGCTGTCCGGCCAGGCCCCCCGTGTCATGATCGACTGCAGCCACGCCAACAGCGGCAAGGACCACACCCGCCAGCCCGCGGTCTGCCGCGACGTCGCCGCCCAGATTGCCGCCGGCGATCGCCGCATCGTCGGCGTCATGCTCGAAAGCAACCTCGTCGCCGGCGCGCAAAAGCTCGTGCCCGGACTCCAGCCAGCGCGTGAGCTGGTTTACGGCCAAAGCATCACCGACGCCTGCATCGGCTGGGACGAAACGCACAATCTGCTCGCCGAACTTGCCCAGGCCGTGCGCGCGGGCCGCTCCACCCACGCCGTTCCCGCGCGGCCGGTCGCCCTGGCAAAATAGAAAGGCCCTCCTTGTCACGATTCGCGGAACCCATGGCGCGCCTGATCGAAGAGCTGCGCAAGCTGCCCGGCATCGGCAGCAAATCCGCGCAGCGCCTCGCGTTTCACATCCTGCGTTCCGGCGACCAGGACGCCGAAGCGCTCTCGACCGCCATCCGCGACGTGAAAGAGCGCCTCCGCCTCTGCTCCATCTGCAACAACATCACCGACGTCGATCCCTGTCTGTACTGCGCCAGCCCCACGCGCAACCAGCGCCTGGTCTGCGTCGTCGAGGAGCCGACCAACATCGCGACCATTGAGAAAACGCGCTCCTGGAACGGCGTCTTTCACGTGCTTCATGGCACGCTGTCGCCGCTCCACGGCGTCGGACCCGAGCATCTCCGCACCGGCAATCTCATGGCCCGCGCCGGCCGTGGCGAGCTCGACGAAGTCATCCTCGCCACCTCACCCACCGTCGAAGGCGAAGCCACTGCCAGCTGGCTCGCCGATTTGCTGCGCTCCTCCGGGGTCCGCATCACCCGCATCGCCACCGGCGTCCCCGCCGGCAGCGACATCGAATACGCCGACGAAGTCACCATGACCCGCGCCCTCGAAGGTCGCCACGATATTTGAACGAATCTCTGCTCAAACCCACAGTTTTGAAGGGGCACGGCCTTAGCCGTGCCGATGATCCACACAAAATCAATCCGGCTTCAGCCCCTGAGGGATGGTTTTCCGGTCGTTCTGAGATTCCTTAAAGCGACACGTTGATTCAGGCCAACCGCTTCTTTCTCGCTGGTGATCGTTTGGCTCCGCTCGCGCTCTCCAGCTCCACCAGCTTCTTCGGCGCCGTATTCCTCCACGCTGCCCTCAGCGCCTCCCGCACCTGCTCCTGGCTTGCCGCCTTCAGCCGCACGTTCGTCCCTCCCTGCCTGCCCCACGCGCCTTTCACCGGCACGAACATCTTCGGATCCGCGGCCACGTACTCCGCCTGCTGATCGGGAAACAGCTTTACCATGCCCCAGCTTTCATCCGGATAACCGAGCGTCGCAAAAATTTTGCCGCCCACGCGGAAATCCGGATGATTCATGTGCGCTCGCTCTTCCGTCTCCGGCAAAGCCAGCGCCAGGCGCCGAAACTCCGCCGCCGTCATGACGGTTTCTGCGCCTCCGCCGCTGCTTTCATCTCCTCCGGAGAAACATCCCTGACGTGCGTGGCGATCCACCACTGGAACCCAAACGGGTCCGCGACTCCGGCCGTGCGGTCGCCATAGAACTGATCGGCGGGCTCGCGGACGCTCTTCGCTCCGGCCGCGACGGCTTGCTGGTAGACCCCGTCGCAATCCTTCACGTAGAAAAGCAGGCTCGCGCCCGCCCCTCCCAAATGCGCCGGGCTGTAAATGCTCCGCTCGGGAAACTCATCGGCGAGCATCACGACGGAATCGCCGAGCCGGATTTCCGCATGCATCAGGCGGCCGTCCGGTCCCGGCATGCGCATGATCTCTTTGGCTCCGAACGCCTTCCTGTAAAACTCGATCGCCTGCGCTGCACCGCGAATATGCAGATAAGGCTGAATGCTGTGGTAGCCCTCGGGAATTGCTTTCACTGGAGACATCCTGGTTCCCTCCCTGGGATGGAAACCATTGTCAGCTCCCCGCAGGCGCCGGGGATTGTAAAAACTTGACCCCGGCGTCCCGGTTCTACCCCATCGGCACGTGGTTCAAATGCTCCGTCGCCTTCGCCAGGTACGCCGCCGGCGTCATCCCGGAAAAGCCCTGGAAGTCGTGGATGAAATGCGCCTGGTCGTAATAGCCTCCGTCGAGCGCCACCTGCGCCCAGTCCACAGCTTTCCTGCGATGGACAGTCTGCAAAACCCGCTGAAATCGCCGCACTCGGCAGAATGCCTTCGGCGTCAGCCCCACCTGATCGCGAAACAGCTCGATGAATCTGCGCTGGCTCAGCCCGATGCGCTCCATCACTCCGGAAACCGTCGCCACATGGGGCGCGCCGCAGATGTGGCTCCGCGCAAACTGGATCGCCGGATGCAGTTCCAGCGGCCGAACCAGCTGCGCCCTCAGTTCACGCTCCAGGATCGCGAACATGGCATCCGCCGAATCCGCCGCCAGCAGCCGTTCGCGAATCTCACCCGCCGCGCCGCGCCACAGCACCTCCAGAGCCACCGACTGATTCGCCACTTCTCCCGCCGGCTCGCGAAAGAATGGGAACGTCCCGCCCGGTTGAAACTGGATCCCCAGCACCCGATCCTGGATCGCCGTATCGATCGCAAAGCAGTTCGTCCGCGCGCCCGTCAGCCCAACCAGCCCGCAGGAGACAAATCGCCTCGGATCGTCCGCATCATAGAGGCGCATCTCCTCGTCGCGCAGGTTGAAGACAATGGACGCCTCGCCATTCGGCAGCAGGCGCTCGCGCGTGTGTGGCGGAGGCGCCGCGGCCCCCGGCACGCCCAGGGTTGGTGTGCTGGGGTGATGGGGCACACCCTCCCAGTACCAGAAACATCGGACGAAGGAAGCCAGCGGCGGGCTGGGAAAGTAAAGGCGGTGCACAGTCTGACCCCACCGCCAGATTGCAGGAGAGCACTGGCTTTACGCAAGTCGGGGCAGATGTCCCCCAGGCCCCGTGGCAATCCTGTTATGGGTGGACCGCGTCAGGAGGCCAGAATCGAGGTTGCGGCAGGCGCGCGCTCCTCGGGTTCCCGGATCGCTGCCGCCTTCGGCAGAACCCGAACCATCCCCTCCGCATCCTGCACCAGCAGCATCGTCTCGGCGCAGGCGCCGCACAGCCAGTAGTGCTCCAGGCGGCGCAACCGCTTCCCGCTCGGTTCGCTCGCGCCGGCGGACGCGTCGAAGATGAAAATCCGGCCTTCCCGCAGATAGTGCAGGGGCTTGCCACATCTTGAATTAGCGCAGTTGCTCACCATCGGATGTCTCCCTTCAGCTCTTACCAACTACGGGTAACCGAGCCCCGAACCGCACGCCCCATCGGGCAGGAGGAGAGAAAACCTGGGTTGTGCGGTGAGCCGTGGAACTCCACACACTGGTCTCCCTCCCGTTGAACAGCAACGTAGTCCCAACAATTTGTTCATGCGCCCGAGGGGGCGTGCGGTTCCACTTACGCTGGCGGGGAAAGGTGAGGATAACTTTCAGGGCGATTCAGCTTCTTATCACGATCAGTATCCGCAGTATGTCGACTCAAACGAGCGCTGTCAACGTCACAATGGCGTAAACATACGTCACAAATTGACGCGACAGCATCCACCAGTTCCATTTCGGGAACAATTCACTTATCGCCTGCCCTAAAGGTAACTAACTTGTCGAAAGAAAGTAGCGTATACCGATTTCTTATGGGATTGCGTATAATGAGATTCGTTCGACCCCAGATATTCCGAAGTTATCAACCGTCGTTATCCCCGTTCTCAATTTACGTTTGAACTCCGCACGAAGGCTGGTCCGCCAATGTCGAGCGTTCTCACTTCGTGGAAGGAAATCGGCCAGTATCTGGGCAAGGGCGTTCGCACCGCACAACGGTGGGAGCTGGAGTTCGGCCTCCCGGTGAGACGGCCGAAGGGCCGATCTCATCACGCCGTGCTTGCCATCCCGGAAGAACTGGACGCCTGGACCCACGCATTCACCAAAGGCCCCGGCACCCAGGTGGCTGAGGGTCTTCGCAGAGAATTGGCTGCCCTTCGCGAAGAGATCTCCGATTTGCGAAGACGATTGGATCTCCTCGAGAGACCCAGCCCACCAGCCGGCGCGAAGCGGGAGCCTTCAGACGGACGGCGCCGAGCACCACTGACTGTCGCGCTGCCCGGCGGCTCATTGGTGGAAATTCAACCTCTGGGGACAAGCTCGCAGCGCGAGAGGCATCGCGATGCAGCATCGCAGGCTCGCGGCAAAGAGATTTGTTCCTCTGCTGTTTTGCGGCGACGGCTTCCGGCTTCGGAAAAACCCGTTGTCCTTATGGAGCGGCCGAGACAGCGAAAGCAGCGTTCCAAAAAAACGCAGCGCTCTGCTTAGCCGGTTTTCGATTCAGGCTCCCGTCGGCTGCGCAGAACCAATCAGTTTTTCGTCGGTGTCGGCGTCAGCGCCATCGGCTCGGTGAGGCTAAAGACCAGCATCGATCCCTTCGGCAGATTCGCCGCCGGCGGATGCGTCATCAGCATGTGCGCGGTCACCACCCCCGCGCCTACCAGCGATCCGACGCCTGCGCCCACCGGCCCGGCTATCTCGCCGCCGGCCACTGCGCCCGCACCCGCGCCCGCTCCATACTCGATCGCGTCCTTCTTGTAGCGCGGACTGGCTTCAATGCCGCCCTCCTCGTTGGTGCGCGTGTTGGGCGCCTTCGACTGCACCGCCTCCGCGTACAGATGGTACGCCGTCCCGTCCGGCAGCACCACCGTCTCCGGACGGAGACGAATCGTCGCGTGCGGCCCCAGATGATGCCCCTGCGATACCCGCACCACATGGCCGCGCATTTCCGCTCCCGCGGGGATGATCACCCGCCCATCCATATAGACGTCGCGGTCCACGACGGCGCGAAACGCCTCTCCCGGATGCGCCTCGTTCGTCGACAGACTCTGCGTCAGACGCACACGAATATTCGTTCCAATAGTCAGTTCGTTCGGGTTCGACGGAACGTAATTGACCATATCGTCGTCGGGATTCCAGGGCCGCCTGGTCAGTGAAGCATTGGCAGACGTCGTGGGAACCGACGTCACCATCCCATAATCCGGATCGCCCGGCTGCGGCGTTGCAACCGCCGGTTTCGCCGGCGTCGCCGGAATCGCGGCCGACGGCTTGGGCTTCGGAGCCACCACCGGCGGCGTCACATCTTCGTCCGCCTGGATCGTGTCATCCGAGGGCGGATGCGAAACTCCGGTGTACTGATCCTGGTTTTGGTTTTGGTTCTGATTCTGCTGCGCCTGCTGGTTCTGCGCGGGTGGCGTCGACTGCGCGAACGCTGTCGAGAGAACGAGGCAGCTCGCCAGCGCCGCCAGAGTGGCGAATCGGCCCGTGGTCTTCATAAGCACTCTCTCCTTGCTGGGCGCCCAGCCAGACGCAGCCCGGCGGCCGGAACATCATCATTAAACCCGCTTCGCGCGCAGGAGTCGCGGACCCCGTTGTCTGGATGCGGTGGTCCCTTCCCTGTTAACGAGCGTATCCTGGCGGGGCGAGCCAGCGCCACCGCTTCGAAAAACATCGCGAACCACGGCGGTTACCTCGACGTGCTGCCGTGACGGTCTGGTGCCAGACTCCGCCGCGCCAGCCGGCGGTTACGCAGCCACTTCGCTGCGCCCAGCGTGAACAGCATCAGCCCGAAGGGCAGGCTCATCAGCGCGGCCATCAGTGAGAGCCACCCGGCGTTCGTATGCGGACCCTGGCGGCTGATCCCGCCAAACACCGTAGCCGCCAGCAGCGCAGCCGCTGCGCCCGCGGCCAGCATCCAGATACCGGTGCGCAGCAGCGCTCGTGTCCCGTCGTCGCTCTCGGCCCGATTCGTGATTTCCGTTCTCCGCTCCGCCATTGCGTATCGATGCATCACCCGGCCTGGTGTAGCGCCGCCACCAGCATCACCCGCACCACTACGCCCGTCACCGAAACGTAGAGCCACAGCGGAAACGTGAAGCGCGCCAGTTTGCGATGGGCGGCGAACCGCCGTGAGAGCGACAGGTAGAACGTGATCAGCACGATGGGCAGCGCCACAGTCGCCAGCACAATGTGGCTGATCAGGATCGGCAGATACGCGCCGTAGTAAACGTTGTTATGCACCGGATACAGCGTGTCGCCGTGCAGCGCGTGGTTGGCGATGTAGCACGCCAGAAACAGCGAGCTGAAGACGAACGCCGTCATCATGCTGGCGCGATGTGCCGCAATGCGATGCGTGCGAATGAAATAAAAGCCAACCAGCAGCGCGATGGCGCTCAACCC
>JASHPM010000216.1 GCA_030038115.1 Acidobacteriaceae bacterium
TTTGCAAGGTGCAAAGTGTCCAGATTACTTGAGACGACGCGGACGCAGAAGAATTAGCCGTTGGCGAGTTCTTTTGCGCGCTGTGTGGCGCGCATGACGGCTTTGATGAGGGTGACGCGCAAGCCGCCTTCCTCGAGTTCGAGAATGCCGTCGATGGTGCAACCGGCCGGAGTGGTGACTGCGTCCTTGAGGAGCGCGGGGTGGTAGCCGGTTTCGAGAACCATTTTGGCGGCGCCGAAGGTGGTTTGAGCGGCGAGCAGGGTGGCGATGTCGCGGGGCAGGCCGACCTTGACGCCGGCTTCGGCGAGCGATTCGAGAATGATGTAAATGAAGGCGGGGCCTGAAGCACTGAGGCCGGTGACGGCGTCCATGTGCTTTTCGTCGACGACGACGGTACGGCCAACGGCGGCGAAGAGACTTTCGGCGAGGTCCATATGCTGGGGCTGGACGTAGCGTCCGCGGCAGAGGGCGGAGATGCCTGCGCCGAGCATGGAGGGGGTGTTGGGCATGGCGCGGATGACGGGGACTTCCTCGACGGCTGTGCGCTCAATGGCTTCGGTGCGGACGGAGGCGGCGAAGGAGATGAGGAGCTTGTCGGAGGTGAGCGCGGGACGGATTTCTTCGATCAGCGCCGGAACCTGAAAAGGCTTGACACCGATGAGGAGGACGTCGGCCTTGCCGGCGATGGCGACATTGTCCGTGGAGACTTCAATGCCCCATTGCGAGGAGAGCGCGGAAGCGCGTTCGGCGTGGGCGACGGTGGCGAAGAGGCGGTTAGGGGTGAGGATCTGCTGCCGGAGGAAGGCCTGGAGCAGGATTCCACCCATTTTGCCTGCGCCGAGGACGGCGACGCGGGATTTCGAAAGGTCGATATCAGCCATGATTGATTCTCAGGATACCTGGTCCTTGGTAAACCAGGAAAAACAGGGGTCCACCCCATGGGGGGTCAGGTTTTTCTCTAAGTACTTTGCTCTCCGGTAAGTGGCGATTTCATTTGAGGGCTTCAAACGCCAGGTAGCGGAGAACAAAGTAGCTGTTGGGGGCGTCAAAGGTCGGCAGCCAGCAGCCAGCGGCCAGCAGCCAGCGGCTCGTGGTCCAGGCTCTTTCGCTGCTCAGGCAACAGAAAAGGGCCGCCGCAGCGACCCTTTTTCTTTTTTTACTCTATAAGTTCAGAATACCAGATCCAGAGAATTAGAAGGCCAACTTTCTTTGGATATTTGGCGGATTGGCTGGGGCAAGCAAGGGAGTTAGGGGGCAAGTTACCTGGGTAAGGGTTGACAGATTTTCCACATTTGGGGGGAACGGGGAACAGGGAACGGGGAGGGACCTTTTATCACGCGGGCAAGACGCGAATGGCGCGGGCGCATTGCGGGGAAAGGGCGACGAGCCTGGCGCCCAGCTTCACCTTCACCTGTCCGGCCGCGCCGCGACTCCTGACGTGGAGGCGCAGGCCAGGCCGGATGCCGCTGCGACGGACGAGCCTGAGGATGGGGGCGTCGCGGTCTTCCACGCTATCGACGAGAAACGAGCCGTTGCCGGCGGTCTCCGACAGGGGTATGGCGGTTCGCCTCGGCATCCTGCCGTCGAGCTCGGGGATGCAATGCCCATGGGGATCGGTGCGTGGATGGCCGAGCCGGGCGGCGATGCGCTGTTCGAAGCGCTCGGAGATGAAGTGCTCCAGGCGCTCGGCCTCGTCGTGGACCTCTTCAAGGGGATAGTGGAGAACCTCATAAAGAAAGGTCTCGATGAGGCGGTGATGACGAACGATCTCGAGGGCGCGCTTTTTACCGACGGCGGAGAGGCGGACGCCGTGGTGCATCTGGTAGTCGACGGGCGGGTGCGGGGAAGCGGCCAGTTTCTGGAGCATGTTGGTGACGGAGGCGGGGGCGACGCGCAGATAGCCGGCCAGCTCTTTGCCAGGAATGCGGCGTTCTTCCGGGCCGCCGAGCGCGAGGATGGCCTTGAGGTAGTTGTCGACGGATTCGGTGTTGGGGCGAGCCTGGGCGCGCGGTGACATAGAAGGTCTGGCCAATATTGAAACATTCTCCGCGGGGATTTGACAGCCGGGCGCAAATTAGGTATGCCTAAATGTTAGGTGCGGCTAAATTCCGGGCGGCGCCCCGGGCCCCCGCATTCCGTCTTCCGGTGGATGCCATTCCGCAAAGCGCTTTGGAGATTTCCTGAAGAAATTAGCCGGTGTCGAGCAGATTCTTGCCGCGCTCATGGTGTTAACCATGGTTAACAGCGCCTCCCTGCGCGCGCAGAGCGGAACCAGCGCCGCGCTGGCGGGAAGGATCGCCGATGCGTCCGGCGCCGTGATTGCCAACGCTCGCGTGACGGCCACCGAGGTCAACACGGGCGCGACGCGGTCGGGGGTAAGCGACGCACAGGGGCGGTACCTGTTTGCCCAGATCGATTCGGGCACGTGGCGGGTGGAAGTGGCAGCACCCGGATTTGCGGCAGCGGTGTCGAGTCCCACGGCGGTGGCGGTGGGACAGGCGGGCATCGTCGATTTCGTGCTGCTTCCGGCGCGATCCTCACAGACGGTACAGGTGACGTCGCAGTCGCCGCTGCCGGCGCTGGAGGACCCGAACACATCGACCACGCTGGAAGCCGGGACGATCCGCAGCGTGCCCAATCCAGGACAGGACCTGACTTATCTGGCGCAGTTCGCGCAGGGAGCGCTGATGAATACGGCCGGGTCGTCGAACGACGCGAAGGCGGCGGGCGGATACGGCAACGTCGAATTCAACGGACTCCCGGCCACATCCAACGGCTATGTTCTGGACGGGTACGATACCAACGATCCCTTTCTCGGGCTGAACATCGGTCTTTCGACGAACCTGGTGATCGGGCTCGACGCGGTTGAGGAAGCGACGGTAAACACGAATTCTTACGCGGTCGATGAGGGGCGATACGGGGCATCGCAGGTCAACTACGTAACGAGATCCGGCACGAATCGGCTGCATGGGGACGCGTACGAAATCTGGAACGGCTCGGTACTGAACGCGGAGGACTACTTTCTGCATGCGAACGACACGCCGGGAAACATCGCCGCCAAGCCGTACTCCAATGTGAACGAATTCGGAGTGAGTCTTGGGGGGGCGGTTCGCCAAAACCGGCTTTTCTTCTTCGCGCATTACGAAGGCGTGCGCATCACCCTGCCGCTGGTGGATCGCGTGACCGTGCCCTCTCCCGCGTATCAGCAGTACGTGCTGGAGCAGCTGCCTGCGGGCGGCACGGATGCGCTGACGGGAGCGGCGCTGCCGCCGCAAGCGCAGGAGGCCGGGTTCTACACGAAGATGTTTGCGCTGTACGGCGACACGGCGGGAACGCCTGCGCCGGTGCTCAGCTGTCCGCTGAACGCGGACGGAACACTGCTAACGGCGGGCTCGGCCGGGAGTCCCATGGACGGGAGCGGGTGCGCCAATGTCCGCACCGAGTCGCTGAAGAACAGCGACAGCGAGAATCTGATCGTGGTGAGGATCGACCATACCATGGATGCGGACAACAGCGTCTGGTACCGCTTTCAGCAGGACACGGGCCTGCAGGCGGCGAACACGGATCCAATCAACGCCATGTTCAACTCGTATTCGCCGCAGCCGCAGCGCACGCTGGTGGCGGGATACACGCACGTGTTTTCGGCGAATCTGGTGAATCAATTCAATCCCGGGGCGAGCTGGTACTCGAGCATCTTCGAGCCGAACAACTATTCGCAGGTGACGGCAGCGTTTCCCATTGTGCTGGCGGCGGGCAGCTCGAATCTGCCGTACACGACGGTGGGGGGGAATGACCAGACGTATCCGCAGGGACGCAAGGTGACGCAGTGGCAGATCAACGACAACCTTGTGTGGACGCGCGGGCGTCACACGTGGAAATTCGGCGAGAACTCGCGCCGGCTGGACATCAGCGATTACGATCTGGGCGAGGGCACGGTGCCGCTGGTGACGGAGACCGACCTCGCGCAGTTTACGTACGGGGCGGCGTGGACCGCAACCACGGCGTTTCCCGCATCGCTGCGGGAGCGCATCGCTCTCGGCAATCTCGATCTTTACGGCATGGATACATTCCAACCGACGGCGCGCGCGACCATCACCGGCGGAGTCCGCGCCACCTGGAACACCAACGTCGCGAACCAGCAGGGACTGTTTGCGCGGCCCGCGGGGTCGTTCCTGGACATGAGCCACGATCCGGAGCAGCCGCTGAACCAGGCGGTGCTGACGGGGGTCCACAGTCTTTTTGCGGCAACCCCACCGATTGTCTGGCAACCGCGCGCGTCGGCGGCGTACAAGCTGTCGGACCGGATGGACATCCACGCCGGAGCGGGGGTCTTCAACGACATTATTCCCGCACAGATCGGGGACCTGGGCGCGATGAATCCGCCGTACGCTCCGGTATTTGTGGGCGGGCTGGGGGGCCAGGTGGGCGGCCTCGGGATCGCTCCCGGCATCCCGGGCAGCGCCGTGGATGCGACGTCGCAGGCGGATCAGGCATTCCAGTCGGTTTTTGATTCGGGAGGCTCTCCGTGCACCGGCGCTGCGACCATTCCTGTCTGTCCACTGGCGGTAAACCTGAATACTTTCCCCAGCGGAGAGCTGAAGACGCCCTACTTTCTGGAATGGAGTCTGGGGATGGAGCGGGAGGTGGGCACACGCAGCGCGCTGCGTGCGGATTACGTGGGGACGCGCGCGGTGGATGAGCCGTATGAGGTGCAGCTGAACGGATACCAAACGGTTTGCCCGGGGTGTTTTGCTCCGTACGCGTACCAGCAGGCGCCCGATCCGCGTTTCGGCAGCGTGGACGAGTTCCGCACCGGCGCGGGGAGTCATTACGCCGGAGCGCAGACCAGCGTGACGGAAAGCCTGCGCGGCCTGACGCTCCACGCGAACTACACCTTCAGCCACTGCCTCGACGAGATTTCCAATGGCGGTCTGCTGCCGTTTTCGTCGCTCGGTGTGCTTTCGCCGCTGCCGGGCAGCCTGGGCCGGGAATACGGCAACTGCGATTACGACGTGCGGCACAATTTCTCCGCTTTTGGCGTGTGGGCGATTTCGTTTTCTTCGCGGTACGCAGCGCTGCGGGGCATTTTTGGAAACTGGCTGTACGCGGAGACACTTTTTCTGCACAGCGGACTGCCGTTCAGCGTCCTGAGCCAGCCGTACACAGCCAGCGGGCGCGGCATCTTCCAGGCGGGCGGCCCGCAGTTTGCGAACCGTGTGCCCGGGGCGCCGCTATACCGCAAAGCCGCGATGGCCGGGGTGACGCTGCCGGGGACGATCCAGTGGCTCAATCCCGGCGCATTCGCGTCCGTGGTGGATCCGGCGAGCGGCGCGTGCACGGGTGGCGACTCAGCCGCGGATTGCCAGTTCGGCGACTCGGGGCGCAACCAGGTCCGCGGACCGCGTTTCACGTATTCCGAAATTTACCTGACGAAGAAGATCCCGTTACGCGAGGGCGTGACGCTGCGATTCGACGCGCAGTTGTTCAACGCATTCAACCATCCGAACTTCGCCCTGCCCGCGGACAATCAGGCGGGGGTACCGGGCGAACCTTCCACACAAACAGGATTCGGAGCGCTCACCAGCACGATCTCGCCACCCACCGGCCTGCTGGGCGTGGGGCTGGGCGGCGACAGCGCCCCCCGCATGGTTGCGTTCCAGGGCCGCATCGAATTCTGATCGGGAGCCGCGTGGGGTTTATTTTTGTGGTGCGGGGCGCCAGTTCAGAACCACGTTGAGCGACGAGACGCCGGTGGAGTCGGGGCTGACGATGAGGAAGCGCTTGCCGTCGGGAGCGATGTCCCAGCTGATGGGGCCGGTGCGAATGCCGGTATCCACCATGTCGGTGTCGAACTGAGGGTGCGGCGTGCCGGCCTGAAAGGTGGGGCTGGTGGTCACGTCCACGGCCATCATTTTCCAGTCGGGTGAAATGTAGAAGAGTTCCCTGCCGTCGCGGCGCCAGCGGGCCTGGACACCTCCGCCCCGGGAGACCATCCATTTGCCTCCGCCGGGATTGGGCGGGAAGGGGATGACATAAATCTCGCTCACGCCCGTCTCATTGGAGGTGTAGGCGACCCAGTGTCCGTCGGGGGAAAACTGCCCCTGGTCCTGGTTGCCGGGTGAATTGGCGAGGACCAGCGGTTTCCGGTCCCCTTCCACGGGGAGCGCGAAGCTCGCCGCTGCCCTGGCCGCGCTGGCCCTGACAGGCGCTGCCCAGAAACGCCCGCCGCTGGTCGCCCTCCAGTTCGAGAGCTTCTCCGAAAAGCTGTTCCGCCGCCTCCTGCAGGCTGTTCATCAGGCATGTCCCGTGGCAGGACTCTCTCGATGTGCCGTTGGGGTGGTTCCCACGATAGCACGCAGGGTGCGCGCGTGACGCAGGGCGGATGGTCCCGAGGAACCTGGGCGGGGGCCGGGATCAGCGCAGCAGGGGACTGAGGTGGTGGCCGATGTAATACGGCCAGATGACGAAGGCGAAGACGGCTTTCCAGAAGGTCAGGTGCAGGAATCCGATGGTGAAGAGCCAGGCGGCAAACCAGAGGCATCCCATGAAGGTGTGCTGCTCGATGCGGATTTTCTGGATGTTTTTTCCGGGCT
>JASHPM010000217.1 GCA_030038115.1 Acidobacteriaceae bacterium
AGGGTCAGTCCGCGCTGCATTATGTTGTAGTCGACGGCGTCGATCCACCACGCGGGCTGGTGATGATGAACGACCCCGCCCAGCGCAAACTGCTGTCTCAGGAGCGTGCAGCATTCGAGAAAGACTGGAGCGCAACGGACCACTGGATGCTGCTCGCCGTCCCTGCGCCGCTCTCCCACTGATTCTTCCTGTCGCGACTCTGCTTCTTGCGACACTGTGCGCCCACACGCTTCACGCGCAGTGTTCGCCCATGCAGCCCTCTGACGCGCGCATTCAGCAGTTATTCCAGCAGCAAAACTGGCCGGAGATCGTCCGTCTCGCCCAGCCGATGCCTTCCCGCAGCCCCGACGTGAACTTCGACTACGGCCTGGCCCTTGCGCATCTCGACCGCCTCAAAGAAGCTCATGACACTCTCCTCGCCGGCGCACGCCAGTGCCCCTCGCAAAAGCGCTTTCCCATCGAACTCGCCGGTGTCGCCTTTGAACAAAAGCAATACCCCGCCGCTGCTCACTGGCTGCGCCGCGGCCTGCGTCTCGATCCGCGCGACGCCTACGCCAACAACTTCCTCGGCGCCGTCTACTTTCTCTCCGGCAATCTTGACGCCGCCCTCAAATACTGGAACCGCGTCCAGAAACCCTCCATCGCCGCTCTCGATCTCGACCCGCATCTCCACGTCCATCGCCTGCTGCTCGATCGAGCCTTCGCCTTCTCTCCGGCCGCTGTGCTCAGCCAGCCGCAACTTGTCACCACAGAAGTGCGCCTCGACGCCCTCGGCATCTTCCCCACCTATAACATCCATCTGGACGCGCGCCCTGACGGCGCGTTCGATGCCGTTTTTCGCGCGCAGGAGCAAAACGGCTTCGGCTCGAGCACTGTCCAGGCGCTGCTTTCCACCCTCGGCGGCGCAGCCTACGGAACCCTCTATCCGGGCTACTCCAACATCGAACGCTCCGCGATGAATTTCGATTCTCTCCTGCGCTGGGACGCGCAGAAGCGCCGCGTCTGGGCCTCGCTCGCCGCGCCTCTCAATGGCCTTCCGCGATGGCGCTGGCAAATCTCTGCCGATCTGCGCAATGAAAACTGGGCCATCCGCCGCTCCTTCACCGGAACAGCCCCCGTGCTCGGCTCGCTCAATCTCGAACGCGAGGCCATCGACGGCACGCTCGCCTCGCTCGCCAGCGGACGCCTCCAGTGGTCAGCGGGCGCCGACTTCTCGCACCGCATTTTCCGCGACGCGGTCCCGGGCTCCGCTCTCACTTCCTCGCTTCTCACCCCTGGATTCGAGTTGAAGCAACTCTCCACCCTGGACGCTCGCCTCCTCCAGTTTCCCGAGCATCGTTTCACCTTCACGGCCGGTGCCAGCTCCGGCTTCGCGCGTACCCTGACCACGCCCTCGCTTCTCTCGGAAAAAATCCAGGGTTCCGCGCTCGCCCATTGGCACCCGCAAATGCAGGGTGACAACTATGAGCTGACCCAGCAGTTCCGTGCCGCTAAAATCTTCGGCTCCGTACCCTTCGACGATCTGTTTCTGTTCGGCATGGATCGCGACGACACCAACCTCTGGATGCGCGGCCACATCGCCACCCGCGACGGCAGGAAGGGCAGTGCGCCGATCGGAGACGCGTTTCTCCTCTCCAACACCGATTTCTACAAGCGTATCTACGAAAACGGCATCATCGCCATTCACGCCGCTCCCCTGCTCGACATTGGCAAAATGACCGCCCCAAACACGACCCTCTCTTCGGGGCAATGGCTCTTCGACGCGGGCGTCGAAGCTCGTCTCACCGTTCTGCATACCAGCATTGTCCTCAGCTATGGCCGCGATCTGCGCTCCGGAGCCAATGCCTGGTTCGGAACCGTCGCGCCGCCTGCCACAGTGCCGGGAAGCCCGTGACGAACCCCTACCTTTCCGCCTCCACCCAGCCAAACGCACCGGCAAAGTGCTCGAAGTCCGGCGGCTTGTTCCGCTCGAAGTAAATCGAGAGGATGTCGAAGCGCGTCTCGACATTTCCAGGGGGAATCTGTCGCAGGTAGTGCCGCGCCAGCCGCCGCAGCACCCGCCGTTTGCGCGAGTCCACTGCCGCGTGAGCCGGAGCAACGTCGCGCGTGGTGCGTGTCTTGACCTCGACGAAACACAGCGTGTCGCCCTGCCACGCAATGATGTCCAGATCGCCCGGCGCCCGCGAAGAATGCCACGCGCGAGCGACCACCACGTAACCGCGGCGCATCAGCCAGAAAAACGCAGCGCGCTCGCCCTGGAGACCCGTTTCAAGGTGTTCGGCGCGCTGCAGCCGTCGATGCCTGGCGGCATGCTCGATCGCGTTCACCGCCGATTCCATCAGATTGACACGAAGCCGGAGAAGCATTGGCGGTATTTTCGGGCGAGGAGCGCCGGCTCGCAACGAACCTTTGTCACTCCGGAGTCACCAAAGTCCTGTGGCGCCGAACCCGCAAATCCGCGATAAGGCCTTGACTTTCCCCCGCGGCTGCGATCATCTGATCTGCCATGCGCCTCGTTTTGCTGCTTCTCCTCGCCCTCCAGGCCCCGGCTCCGCAGCCGGCTGCCGCCGATCCCTTCGCTGCCCTGCGCGATCAGTGGACCCGAGACCTCCACGCGAAACGCATCGACGACTCGCTCGCACAATATGCTCCCGACGGGGACTTTATCAGCGATGCCGGCCGCACCCACGGCATGGGCGCCCTCCGCCAGCTCTTCCAAACCATCACCACCACCTTCGACAGCGATCTGACCTTCAGTTCGCATCGCGTGGAAGTTTCCGGCGACCTCGCCTGCGACTGCGGCCCCTGGACGGAAACCGTCGTGACCCGGGCCACCGGCAAAACGCAGCACATGGCAGGGGATTACCTGACCGTCTACCGCCGCGAGAGAGCCGCGAATGGGAACGCGGTATGGTTGATCGTGGAGCAGATGTGGACCGGGGGCGAATTGAAGGAGTAGCGGCGCTCACCCGGCAGAGTCGGTTCGATTGCGATCGGATCCTCATTTCCTGAGGCGCGAAGCGCGACTGTCTGGACGGTAAGTCCCCCTGAACGGCAAAGGGCGAGCCGAAGCTCGCCCCATGCCGTTGTTGACTTTCTGAAAGGTTTTGCGTCTTACAGAGGCTGAACGTCAGCTGCCTGCCAGCCCTTGGGCCCCTTGACGACGTTGAATTGCACGGCCTGACCTTCCTGCAGACTCTTGAAGCCATTCGCTGAAATGGCAGAGTAGTGCACGAAGACATCCTCGCCGTTCTGGCGCGAGATAAAGCCGTAGCCCTTCGCGTCGTTAAACCACTTCACAGTACCTTGTTCCATTTGTTGCTTTTTCCTGAGATTGAATTGCGCTGGAGTGAATCGGAGCGAACTGGCAGACCCTGCTTTTCCTGCTTTGTTGGGCGAGGCGAAAGACTGCGCTTGCCCGGTTCGGTTCTAACGCTACGCCGCAGTATACCAGATTCGGCGGCGGACGCCGTCCCCGGCGAACTTGGCGTCAGTCGGCGTAGCCCCGGAACCCTCTGAAACTGCTGACCTTACTCAGCCGCTAACGTCACGGCATGGGCAGAATCGTCCCCGCCGGTATGCTCGCTGTTACAGCCGTTCCCGCTGCAATCTGCGCATCCTCAGCCGTCGGATCGATCGCCCCTTCCCGAACCGCCACCCGGTGTAGCGGGATCGTCCGGCCCCGCAGGGTCAGAGAGTCGATCCTGAAAGCCACCCGGCCGGGGTCCACACCGGGCTGGGCGCGGACGGCCCGGACCACCGAACCTGTGGCGGGCGTTCCTTTCGGAATCACAATCGTCTCGCCGGACTTCATGTCTTCGGCGACGGTAAAAGCAACATGCTCGCCGGCTTGGGCGGTGCCTGAGCTCAGGGGTTGCGCGAAAATAAGCGGGATTGGCGAGTCACTGGCGAGAATCAGAACGCCATCTGCGCCGGTATGAACGGGGAGGGTTGAATCGGACCCTTGCGCACCGGTAGTAGCCGGGAAGACATAGGTAGCCGACTTCACGATGCTCCGCACGAAATTGGGCGCAATCGCTACCGCCTGCAGCGTCGTTGTCGAGCTGATCGTGATCGGCCCGGCGTAACGCGTCGACGCCCGGGTCGGCGTCCATCCGTCTGTCGTGTAATAAATCTCGGCGCCCTGGGTACGGTCCTTGAGCCGCACGGCAATCGCCGCTGAAAACGCCCCCGGCTTCTTCGACAGGCGTGGCGCTGCAGTTCGGAAAACACTCGTCACCAGCGGGTTTGTCGACTTTCGAGCCGGTGCTGTCGCCCACCAGTTATCGGTTTGCAGGTTGTTTATCATTTGCTGATTGGCCAGCTGACTCGCCAGCTGCATGTTCTGGATGGCTTGCTGATTGGCCTGCTGGGCCGCCTGCATCGCCATCTGGTTAGCCTGCATTGCGGCATCCATGCCGGGATCCTGAGCGCGGGCGGCGGTGCACGAGAAAGGAACCAGAGCAGAAACAACGGCAGCAACTCGAAGGGAACTAAGGGAGCTTTGCATCACGCACCTCCCAACTTCGCTTAGACGGCCATATCGCAGAAAGGACCCCTGTTTCTGCGGGCCCCGCGGCCAGCTCTGTCAGTTGGGCATCTGCGCCGCCAGCATGGCCTGCTGCGCATCGATCTGGGCCTGCTGGCTGGCCATCTGCGCCTGCTCCATCGCCTGCTCGGCATCAATCTGGGCCTGTTCCATCTGGATTTGGGCCGCCGCCATCGCATCGTCCGGGTCGGCTGTGGCCTGCTGCATCATGATTTGCGCCTGCTGGGAGGCGACGTCCGCGTCTGTCATGCTCTGCTGCGTGGCCATTTGGGCCTGCTCGGTCATAATTTGCGCCTGCGCGGCCGCGTCGGCGCCTGCATCCTGCGCATAAGCTGCTCCGCACGCGACCAGCGGAAACATGGCCAGGAGAATCACGGTGGCTTTCATTCTGGTTTTCATCGCCCACCTCCTGCTTTCAACCCTCATCTGTCTACTCATTTCAACCGCGAATCCCGCAAAAGGTCTCGGTTTTCCTGCAAAGGCGAGTGGGAACCGAAACGCGCTCGAGAACGAACGCAAAAAACCCGCTCCATTGGAGCGGGTTCGTTGGATCGCTGCATCTGCGCTTCGCAGTTTGCTCAACATCAGTTCTGGGGGATCTTGGCCTGCAACTGTCCGAGTTTTCCCTGTACGGCGCCCAGAACCCCTTGCGCGTCACCCAGTCCCGTCTGCTCGGCCTGGCCCTGGACCTGCGCCTCCGCCGTTTGTGCGTTCGATTTCAGCTGCCCGAGGATTTGCGTGGGGTGGGTCAGATCGACCGTGCCCACGCCGGATGCGGCGCCCTGCGCCTGCTGGACCAGCGTCTTCGCCTGCTGGCCGAAGAAGCCGCCCAGGCTCTCCGCGTTCGCTACGCCGCAGGTGAGGGGCAACATCGCCACAACAACCAAAACTCGCATCATGAACCGTGTCCGTGTTTTCATGGGGTGCCTCCTTTTCTTAACCTTCAACTCTTTGCCCCGTTTGAGAACGGAACCCCCAAAAAGGATCATGAATATTCTGTGAACGGTGCAAAACCCGGCAGACCCTCCCTCCCAGGGAAGTGATTTTCGCCGCAAAGCAGGTATTCTGATGGATTCCATGATTCAGAGCGCAACCAACGACACGGAACTGCTCGCCGAGGCGCTTGATCGCCTCAAGCGCGAATTTGCATCGCTGCCGGGCTACACGCCCGAGGTTCCGGGCGAAGGCCGAATGGCCGCGGTCCTCGCCGAAGCAGCACTTCGCCTCGGCGACAATTTCCCTTACTTCCATCCCCTGTATGCGGGACAGATGCTCAAGCCGCCCCATCCGGTGGCACGGACGGCCTATGCCCTGGCCATGAACCTCAACCCTAATAACCATGCCCTCGATGGCGGCCGCGCCAGCTCCCACATGGAAGTCGAAGCAGTTCGGGAAATTGCCGCCATGTTTGGCTGGAGCGAGTTTCTCGGCCACCTCACCAGTGGTGGCACCTTCGCCAACCTCGAGGCGCTGTGGGTCGCCGGCCAAATGGCGCCGGGAAAGAAGATTGTTGCCTCCGAACAGGCGCACTACACCCACAGCCGCATCAGCGCGGTCCTCAGGCTGCCCTTCGCCTCTGTCGCCACCGGTGACTGCGGCCGCATGGACCTCGCCGCTCTGGAATCCGCCCTCGCGGCGGGCGATGTCGGCACCGTCGTCGCAACTTTGGGCACGACAGCCCTCGGCGCTGTCGACCCGCTCGATGGCATTCTCCAGCTCCGCGCAAAGTACGGCTTCCGTCTCCACGTCGATGCGGCCTACGGCGGCTATTTTCGTCTGGCCTCGAACCTGCAGGCCGACGCGCAGCGTGCCTTTGACCGCATCGGCGAGGCGGACTCCATCGTCGTCGATCCCCACAAGCACGGCCTGCAGCCTTACGGTTGCGGCTGCATCCTGTTTCGCGATCCCTCCATGGGCCGCTGGTACAAGCACGACTCGCCCTACACTTACTTCACCTCGAACCAGCTGCACCTCGGCGAAATCAGCCTTGAATGCTCCCGCGCCGGCGCTTCGGCCGTCGCCCTCTGGGCGACCCAGCGCCTGCTTCCCCTGGTCCGAGGCGGAGAGTTTGCCCAGGGTCTCGAGCGGAGCAGGGAAGCGGCGCTCTGCCTGCACAGCATCGTGGCCTCCGACCCGCACTTTGTGGCCGGGCCCCCGCCCGAACTGGATATCGTGACCTGGGCTGTCCGCGCACCGGCCGTCGCCGAATCCTCGAACAGCGCGCAGCAAGTCTTCGATCGAGCGGCGGAGCGCGGTCTGCATCTGGCCCTCGCCCATTTGCCGGCGCGGTTTTTCGCTGGCGCGCATTGGCCAAACCCACAACATGACAGCAGCGTCACTTGCCTTCGCTCAGTCCTGATGAAGCCGGAGCATCTCACGTGGATCGACGAAATCGCCCAGCGCTTGCGGGACACACTGTGATTGCCGCGTATCTTCCCTGCGAATCCAACCTTTGTCGGATGCGGATTCGTCTCGCGCATCTATCGTTAGGTCAGGCAGATTAGTTGGCGTCCCGGCCTTATTCCGGCCCGCCGAGAGAAAGGCTCTGATGCTCGATGTAACCGGTTTTAAGAAAAGGCACGCGCACCGCTTCGGCGCCGATCCTGCGGTCTTTGTGGCTCCTGGGCGCGTGAACCTCATCGGCGAGCACACCGACTACGCCGGTGGATTCGTCATGCCCGCGGCCATCGATTTCGGCACCCTGGCGGCCATCTCGCCGCGTAACGACGGTCGCGTTATCGTCTGGTCGGAGAATTTCCACGAGCAGGTCAGCCACCAGATCGAGGGCCTGCCCAAAAATGGCGGCGGCCACTGGTCCGGCTATCCGCTCGGCGTTGTCAGGATCCTGCGCGAGGCCGGATTCGCCGTTCCGCCCTTCAGCCTCAGCGTTCAGGGCGACGTGCCCCTCGGAGCCGGGCTCAGCTCCTCGGCGTCCATCGAAGTCGCCACTGCCCTGGCCGCCCTCAGTCTTGCCCAGGCCGATCCCCCGCGTGAGGAGATCGCCAGGCTCTGCCAGCGTGCGGAGAACGTCTACGTGGGCGCGTCCTGCGGCATCATGGACCAGTTCATTGCCTGTCGCGGTGCCGAGAACCACGCGCTTCTCCTTGACTGCCGTTCTCTGGGATACCGCCTCGCCCCTATCCCCGAAAATGTCAGCCTCGTAATCGCCAACACCATGGTGAGGCACGCCATCGCGGGGGGCGAATATGGAATCCGCCGTGGCGAGGTCGAGGAGGGAACAGAAATTCTGCGCAGCCATCGCCCCGAAATCCAGCTCCTCCGCGATGCAACCACAAAAGATCTGGAGCTGTGGGGCGCCGAAATGCCGGAGAACGTCCTGCGACGCTGCCGCCATGTCATCACGGAGAATCTACGCACCGTCGCCGCAGCCGACGCCCTCGCCGCCGGAAACCTGAAGAAGCTCGGCGATCTGATGGCGGCGGCGCATGCCAGCTATCGTGACGACTTTGAGGCCAGTTGTGAGGAGGCCGATACCATGGTGGGAGCTGCGCAGCGGCTGCCCGGCCTCATCGGAGCCCGTCTCACGGGAGGCGGCTTCGGGGGGTGCACCGTAAATCTCGTCCACGCCGATCGCGCCGAGGCCTTTGCCTCGCGGCTGCATAATGATTACCGGGCGCGCACGGGCATCGACGCGGAAATCTATCGCTGCCACGCTTCGGCCGCGGCGCACGCCGTCTGAAAGAGAGAGGATCATGTCACTGCGAGAGTTTTATCTGGAACGTCGGCGCGCCGAACTCCCGGTATTCCTGAAAGTCCTGAAGGCCCTGCCCGAAGATCAAATGCATTACAGGCCCCACGAGCGTTCGCCTACGGCTGAACAGCTCGTCTGGACCCTGACCTGGGAGCTGCGGTCGTGTGTCGATGTGGCGAGAGACCACCAGGCGGAGTGGAATCCCGATCCTGCGCCCCCGCTCCCAGAGATGATCGCTCTCTTCGAACAATGGTCGAACGAACTCGTCGAGCGCGTGTCAGCCATGGATGACGAGCAGTGGAATCGCGCGGCGAAGTTCTATCACAACGGCCAGCTGGTCTCCGAGCAGCCGGCGGAGAAGTTCCTGTGGATGATCCACTTCGACGCTATTCACCACCGCGGTCAGCTCACCACGTATTTGCGGCCGATGGGCAGCAAGGTCCCGGCCATCTACGGGCCTTCTGCCGATGAGCGCCCCTCGTAACCGAATGGCGGTCTCCGACGGTACGCAGTATTCCACAGAAGGGCCATACCGGCTCTTTTGACACCAATGTAACAATCACGAGGGGCCGACCCCGGGCTTCGTGCATGACGCAGGATGTCATATCCTTGAAAGACAGGCGCTCGAAGAGGCCGGAGAAAACGTTTTAGCATGCGTTTCATCAATCGTTCGCAGTACCTTTCCCCGGAGGAGCCAGGCGAAGGCGGCATCGTCGCCTACTTCTCCATGGAAATCGCAGTGCTTCCCGAGTTCCCCACCTACAGTGGCGGCCTCGGCGTCCTGGCCGGCGACACCCTGCGCTCCGCTGCCGACATGGGCCTGCCCCTCGCCGCCGTCACCCTCGCGCATCGTAAGGGATACTTTCGCCAGCACCTCGACCCCACCGGCGTTCAGACGGAAGAGCCTCAGCCCTGGAGTCCGGAAACCACTCTGGCCGCCGAAGAGCCCGTGGTCACCGTCACCATCGAAGGGCGCCCCGTTGCCGTTCGCGCCTGGCGCCATGACATGGAGGGCGTTACCGGGCACCGCATTCCCATTTATTTCCTCGACACCGATCTTGAACAAAACGACCCTGCCGATCGCACCCTCACCGATTACCTCTATGGCGGCGATCCGGATTACCGCCTCCGCCAGGAGGCAATCCTCGGCATCGGCGGCGCCCGCCTGCTCCGCGCTCTCGAATACGAACCCTCCGTCTACCACATGAACGAGGGCCACGCCGCTCTGCTCATCATTCCCGTTCTGGAGCAGGAACTCCACGGCGCCGGTCTGCAGACCGCCACCGAACGCAACATCGAAGCCGTGCGCCGCCGTTGCGTCTTTACCACCCATACCCCCGTTCCCGCCGGGCACGATCGTTTCTCCGGCGAGCAGGCCTATCGCATCCTCGGCGCCGAACGCGCTGGCATGCTGGAGCGCTTCGGCTGTTTCCATGACGGCCTTCTCAATCTGACCTATGTGGCGTTGCGCTTCTCGCGCTTTGTGAATGGCGTTGCCATGCAGCACGGCAAAGTTTCGCGGCAGATGTTTCCCGAGTACACCATCGACGCCATCACCAACGGCGTGCATGCGGGAACCTGGACCGCACCCTCCGTCCAGGCCATTTTCGACCGCCATCTCCCCCGCTGGCGTCAGGACAATGTCACCCTCCGTTACGCCATCGATATCACGGAAAACGAAATCGTCGAGGCCCACGCCGCTTCCAAACGCGCCCTCATCGAAGCTGTCAAAGAGGCCACCGGCGTCGAGCTGCGGCCGGAAATCTTCACCGTTGGCTTCGCCCGGCGCGCCGCCACCTACAAACGCGCCGACCTGCTTTTCACCGATCCCGAGCGGCTGGCGAAGATAGCAGAGAAATTTGGGGGTATGCAGGTGGTCTACGCCGGCAAGGCTCATCCCGCCGATGAGCCAGGCAAGGCGAAGATCCGCCGCGTAATCGAACTCGCCAAAGAGCTCCGCGAAACGCCCCTTCAGGTCGTTTATCTCGAGAACTACGAGTGGAAGCTCGGAGCCCTGCTGACCGGTGGTGTCGACCTCTGGCTCAACACGCCGCGCCGTCCCTACGAAGCCTCCGGCACCAGCGGCATGAAAGCCGCGCTGAACGGCGTGCCCAGCCTCAGCATCCTCGACGGCTGGTGGATTGAGGGCTGGATCGAAGGCGTTACCGGCTGGGCCATCGACGACCACGACGACGAACCCGGCGAAGCCAAATCCATGTACGAGCACCTCGAAAAGCTCATCCTGCCCCTCTTCTATAAAGACACGGGTCAGTGGCGCCGCATCATGCGCTCCACCATTGCGCTCAACGGCTCCTTCTTCAACACGCAGCGCATGCTGGAACAATATGTGCTCAACGCATATTTTCCTGAGCGCCGCGTCGACAATTCGTCCGAATCGCCCACGCCGGACCTCGCGAACTCCGTCGCTCAGTAGAATGGGCCGGCCATTTCCTTTGGAGACGCATCCAGCCTGAATCGGCCCGTGTTGCGCCCGATTCTCCGTCCGGCGCCCAAACTCCCGATGCTATACTTGCGCTGAACTCCTTCGATCTCGTTCGCAACGGTGCGACGAGCCGCGAAACCGTACTCTTACGGCTCTGTGTTCGGTTTCGCACCCGCAACCATGGGAGAGATCTCGTTGAATCGGCCGTCCCTGCCGCAGTTGGCGCCGGAGGTGTCCAGGCGGCCCCTCTGCGTCGACCTCGACGGTACTCTCGTCAAGAGCGATACCCTGATGGACTCGCTGCTGCTGCTGGTGCGCAGCCGCCCTCTTGCTGCGCTCCGGTTCCCCCTCTGGCTCCTGCGCGGCAAAGCTGCCGTTAAGGCCGAAGTCGGTGCTCGTGTCTCCCTCGATGTGCGCCATCTGCCCTATAACCGCTCCGTCGTCGAGTACCTCGAGATCGAACGTGGCGAGGGGCGCAGGGTCTATCTCGCCACCGGTGCGGACCAGCAACTGGCTACGCGCATCGCCGATCACCTGGCCTTATTCGACGGTGTCCTCGCCAGCGACGGCAAAATGAATCTGATCGCCGCCAACAAGCTTGACGGCGTGCGCAGGACCTTCGGCGACGAGGGTTACGACTACATCGGCAACGCCGGCCCCGATCTTCCTCTGCTGCAGCACGCTGGAACCGCGATGATCGCCAATCCCGCCTTCTCTTTGCGGGCGCGGCTCCGCGCACGCGGTATTCCCGTCGAGCGCGAATTCCAGGATCGAACCGCGCCCGCCAAAGCTGCTCTCAAAGCCATCCGCCTGCATCAGTGGGCGAAGAATGTGCTCATCTTCGTGCCCATGCTGCTTGCGCATGTGCTGCGCGCCGCCGCCTTCGCCGACGCGGCCATCGCCTTTGTCAGTTTCAGCCTCTGCGCCTCCTCCACTTACATCGCCAACGATCTGCTCGACATCGAATCGGACCGCCGTCACCCCAGCAAACGTGAGCGGCCGTTCGCATCCGGCGACCTGTCCGTGATCGCCGGCATCCTGATCGGCGGCGCTTTCCTCGCGGGCGGCATTTCGATTGCTGCCCTGCTT
>JASHPM010000218.1 GCA_030038115.1 Acidobacteriaceae bacterium
CGCGAACCTGGAGTGCGGGCGATTCACGCAGGCGCACGACGTCTTCGACAACTACTTCGCCGGCTTCGTGGACCCCAGGGGAATGGTGAACATGCGCGGGCCGGAAACTGCGCAGTTCGGACTGACTCTCTCGCTGATCGCACGGTATTACCGATACACCGGAGACGCTGCGTTGTTGCGAAAGTATTGGGGGAAGATCGAAGCGACGGCGTCCCTCCTGGCAGAGCTGCACGATGCGGCGCTGCGTTTGCCGCCCGAGGATCCCGGATATGGACTGATTCACGGGTGGTCCGAGTCGGATTCCTGTCTGACGCCCGATCCTTCGCTGTGGTGGAAACCCTATTTCTCCAACAGCGCGTTTGCGGTGCGCGGATGGCGGGACCTGGCCGGAGTGTGGACCGAAGCTGGCGGAGCCGGCGGAGAAGCCGCTTCCCGTGAATGGCTGCGGCGCAGCCATCAGTTGCAGGCAACCCTGGTGAAGAGCATCGATGCCAGCATCCGCCGCGACCGGACACCGCCGTACATCGGGCCGTTGCCGGGAACGAAGCTGACCTTCCGGGAATCGATGGAGCAGGAACATCCGAGCGAACAGGGATGGCCGCATCGCTGCTATGCCGAGCTGCTGCAGCCGGGCGTGCTGCCGGACGAGCAGACGGAGACCATCATCGACTGCATGCGAGCGTATGGCGCGACCACGCTCGGCGTGGTGGCCAATGTAGAGCGGCCGCATCCGGAAGGCCGCGACATCCTCGGCTTCATCTCGTATGGATATGCGCAGGCCCTCCTGCGTCTGGATCGGATCGATGAATATTTGCTGTTCCTGTATTCGCACCGGTATCACGATCATTCCCGTGGAAGCTGGACCGCCGGGGAGGTCTCGGGAATTACTGGCGACGGAGCGCTGTTCTGCATTCCGGCACAGCAGACCATCCCGCTGCTGCTGCGATGGATGCTGCTGTTCGAAGACCCTGACGGCGAGCGGCTGTATTTTGGGCGGGCCCTGCCGCGGCACTGGGTGGGGTCCGGCAAAATGATCGGCGTCGGGCAGGCGCCCACCCAATGGGGACGCGTGGATTATCGGTTGGAGCCCCATGGCGCGAACCAGCTGATCGCAACCATTGGGCTGCCACGATCGGGGCCTCTGCCCCAGGAATTACAGGTGACATTTCGGGTCCCTCGGGGTCGATCCCTTCAGGGGCTCACCGTCAACGGCCGCGCCGTCCCCGCTGCCGGACGCAGGCAGGATGCGGCCGTCTTTCGCACGGCAGGCGAGCGCAACTTTACCGTGGTAGCGACACTCACCTGAAGCGTAAGAGCGGTTTCCGCCTGATAGGATGCGCACAACTGCATTGAATGGATGACACAAAGGGAGGGGGAAAGAATGAATCATGGTCTGAGTCGCAGAAAATTCCTCAGCAGCGCAGCGTGCACCGGAGCAGCAGCCCTTCTTCCGCGCGGCGTTCTGGCCCTGAAAGGGCAACGCGCCCAAAAGGCCGCGGCGGCCGTGGGCGCGGATACCGCCAACCAGACGCTGGTCGGCGCGGCAGTCGCCAAAGTGCAGTGGAAGGCTCAGCCCTTCCCCATGCCGGACGTGCGTCTGCTGCCCAGCTTCTGGAAAGACACCATGGAGCTGAACCGCAGCTTTCTGTACTCGCTGCCCAACGAACGGCTGGCCTATAACTTTCGCGTTACCGCGGGCATCCCCACAGATGCGGATCCGCTGGGCGGCTGGGAAGCTCCGGACTGCGAACTGCGCGGCCATTATGTCGGGCACTACATGTCGTCCTGCGCGCTCATGCACGCCGGCACCGGAGATGAGTTCATCGCAAATAAGGCGAATGAACTGGTGAGCATGCTGGCCCAGTGCCAGGCGAAGGACGGGTATCTGGGGGCGTACCCCACGACCCTCTATGACCGGCTGCGGAAACACGAGCGGGTGTGGGCGCCCTTCTACACGTACCACAAGATCATGGCCGGCCTGATCGACATGTACGAGCACACGGGCAACCAGCAGGCGCTGGATATGGCCACGCGCATGGCTGACTGGGCCTTTACCTATGCCATGAGCTTCACCGACGACGACTGGCAGCGGGTGCTGCTGGTGGAGCAGGGGGGCATGAACGAAGCCTCATTCAACCTGTATGCGATTACGGGCAACACGAAATATCGCGACCTGGGCCTCCGCTTCGAACATCACAAAATTTTCGATCCGCTGGCCGCCAACCAGGACATCCTCGGCGGCAACCATGCGAACACCAATATCCCCAAGGTGATTGGGGCCGCCCGCGGCTATGAACTGACCGGTGACGAGCGCTACCGGCAGATCAGCGAAAACTTCTATCGCATGATCACCGAGCACCATGTCTACTGCACCGGCGGCACCAGCAACGGCGAGTTCTGGCATGCGCCGGACGCGATTGCCACCCAGCTGGGGCCGGCGGCGGAGGAGTGTTGCTGCTCTTACAACATGATGAAGCTCGCGCGGCACCTTTTCGGCCAAAACCCGGATCCGGCCTTCTTCGACTATTACGAGCGGCTGCTGATGAATGTGCGCTACGGTACCCAGGACCGCAACGGTATGCTGATGTACTATGTTCCGCTGCAGCCAGGCATGTACAAGACGTTCGGCACGGAGTTCGACTCCTTCTGGTGCTGCACGGGCACAGGATCGGAAGAGTATTCAAAGCTGAACAACTCGATCTACTTCCACGACGACAACGCGGTGTACGTGAACCTGTTCATCCCGTCCTCCCTGGACTGGAAGGAGCGGGGACTGAAGCTGGAACAGACATCAGATTTTCCGGCGGATGAGCGTGTGACCCTGACGGTGAAGAGCGCTCCCGGTGCGCCGACCGCACTGAAGATCCGCGTGCCTTACTGGGCGACCGAAGGAGCGGCGTACAGCATCAACGGGCAGCAGCAAAACGTGACCGCGACGCCTTCCACCTGGGTGGCGCTCGAGCACGACTGGAAGTCGGGAGACGTGATCACCATCGATATGCCCCTGGTGCTCCATCTGTCCACGACGCCCGACGACAAGCAGGTGCAGGCAGCCATGTACGGCCCCCTGGTGCTGGCTGCCGTGCTGGGCGCCGAAGGGCTCACGAACGGCATGATCTACGGCGATTCCGGTCCCCGCGGTTATGACGAGGGCTACCCGATGCCGACGGTGGACATGCGCCCGCATATGCATCGCGATCCCGATGGCAAGCTGGTCCAGGGGCCTGCTCCGGAACCCGGCGCAATCTGGTTCGAACGGACCGAGGGGTCGCGCGAGTATCCGCTGCAGTTTCGCACAAAAGGGCGCGGACTAACCCACACGCTCGTGCCGCTCAACCAGGTGATGAACGAGCGGTATTCGGTGTATCTGCGGAACCTCACCGCCTGAATGCGTCCTGCGACTCGGTGGACGGCGAGGAAGCGCTGATGCGAATTCCTGCGGTACTGACGGCCGCGGCCGGCGTTCTGACCACCCTTCTCGCGGGAAGCTTTGGACAGTCCGCCTCCGGGACGGATCTGGTGCCCGCCGATTTTCAGGATGTGACGGCACAGGTGGGGGTCCACTTCCTGCATCAGGCGCCCCACAGCTCACGTAAGTATCTGCTGGAGACCATGGGGTCGGGGGTGGCGTTGTTCGACTACGACAACGATGGCCGGCTCGATCTGTATCTGGTGAACGGAGCGCCGTTCGCGGATTACGTGCCCAGGGGCACCATTCCCGAGAAAACTGATCCCAAGTACTGGAACCGCCTGTACCACCAGCGAGCCGACGGCACATTCGAAGACGTCACGGAGAAGGCCGGTGTGGCGGGCGTGGGCTACGGCATGGGTGTCGCGGTCGGCGACTACGACAACGATGGCTATGAAGATCTGTTCGTCACGTCGCTGGGCGGGAATCACCTGTATCACAACAACGGCAATGGCACCTTCACCGATGTGACCAGGCAGGCCGGCGTCGGTGGCAGCGGCTGGTCCACCTCGGCTGCGTGGGTCGATCTGGACAACGACGGCTATCTCGATCTCGTGGTGCTGCGCTACATCCAGTGGGACTGGGACGACGTGTGGTGCGGGCCCAGGGACAATCGCGGCTACTGCCACCCGGATGTGTTTCCCCCGATTTCCATGCTGGTGTATCACAACAACGGCAACGGTACGTTCACCGAGGAAGCGCAGAAGCTGGGATTGGGCGTCCCCGCAAAAGCACTGGGGATTTCCGTAGCGGACTACGATCGCGACGGACATCCGGACCTCTTTGTCGCCAACGACTCGATGATGGAGTTTCTCTTTCACAACAAGGGCAACGGGACCTTCGAGCAGATAGGGCTGGAGTCCGGCGTGGCGGTGGATGGGGATGGGCGCACGTTCGCCGGGATGGGCACGGATTTCGCCGACTACAACAATGACGGCTGGCCCGACCTGTTTGTCGACGACCTGGCCAACCAGAAGTACGCGCTGTATCGGAATGACGGCGACGGCACTTTCAGCTACGACAGCTACGTGAGTGGCCTGGGCGGGGCCACGCTCCTGCATTCCGGCTGGGGCGTGCGCTTTCTGGATTATGACAACGACGGATGGAAGGATCTGCTGATCGCACAGGGGCACGATCTGGATACCATCGAGAACAGTTTCCCCGAGCTGCATTACCGCGAGCCTCCCATGCTGCTGCGCAATCTCGAGGGGAAGAAGTTTGTGAATGTTGGTTCGGTGTCGAACGGTCCGTTTCAGCAAAGATGGGTGGGGCGCGGGCTGGCCATCGGAGATATCGACAACGACGGACGTGTCGACGCCGTGATCACCGAGAACGGCGGCCCCGCCCATATCCTGATGAACCGGACAAAGACCGCGAACCATTGGATCGGATTCAAACTGGTGGGCCACAAATCCAATCGTGATGGAATCGGCGCAGTGATCCGCATCGACACCTCACAGGGATCGCAATGGGAGACGGTGACAACCTCGTCGAGTTATCTGTCGGCCAGCGATGTGCGCGCGCATTTCGGCCTGGGTCGGGACGCGTCCGTAAAAACGGTCGTGATTCGTTGGCCCAGCGGGATTCTGCAGACGCTGAAGGACGTGGCGGGCGGGCAGTATCTGCGCGTGGATGAGCCAGTTTCGATCACCGCCGGCAGCTCTGGACGCTGAGATGTTCCCCAGCCGGTTAGATGATGAAGTTTCGTCAGAAGTGCAAACTGATCTGCCCCGTGATCGCGCGCGGTGTCACGTAATGCGTCCCGCTGAATGTCGAAAGAAAGTTATACAGCGCATATTTATCCGTCACGTTGATCGCCGTCAGCTGCGCGCCCCACTTATACCTGTCGCCGTGAAAGAGATTATCCTCCCCCAGTGACATGTCGATCAGGTTCCGCGGCTGCACCCGCGGCGGGTCGTGGTCGTTGTCCCCGCTGCCTGGCGCCGGAATACTCACCAGGCTCGAAGCAAACTGCGACGCCAGGCACTCCGCCGGGAGCGGATGCCCCGGCGTCGCCCGCACTCCATTGCACTCGAGCCCCGCTTCGAATTCCTCATCCGCGTCCAGGCTGCTCAGGTTCACCGCCGGCTGCCCATTCAGCAGCGTCGACGTCGCCCCGCACGCGCTGTTCGGGTCATTCGAAAGCGGGTTGTAGCACGGCACCGCCCCGGCCACTTCGCCCGAATCGAACCTCCAGTTCAGGCTGTACCACGGGCTGTGTTTTCCCGGTATCTGATACTGAAAGTGCGTCGTCTCGTTGTAGCGCTCGTCGTGATCGATGCGGAACGGCAGGCCCGTCTGTCCCACCGTCGCGCCCGCGCCGCCCACCTGCGGCGGAAAGAACCGCGCCGCCACCGACGACATCACCGCGTACGCGCTCAGCCCATGCACCGGCGTCAGATTCGCCCGCAGCGCGAATCCGGGAATCTTCGAGTTATGCCATTCAATGGGGAATGTGATCGGCGTATTGCCCAGCACGCTGAAGTCGTACGCGTTCTGCGTGTATTTCCAGATGTACTCCCCGCTCACCACGAAATGCCGCCCCGCCACCTGCTGCAGCCCCGCGTGGTATTCGTTGCGATACCCCGGCGCCAGCGCGCCCGAATCGCCCGCCTGGCACAGCAGCAGCGGATTCACCACCGCATTCAGGCACCCGCGGCTCGCCAGCACCAGATTCTCGTTGAACGGCGTTTCCAGCGTCCGCGCATACGATCCCCGCAGCACCGTGTTTGTCTTCTTGATGCTGTACGACCCGCCCAGCCTTGGCTCCGCCTGGCTCGCATCCGCCAGGCCGTTGTACATGTCGCCGCGAATGCCCACGTTGAACAGCCAGTTGCCCGCCGTAATCTGGTCTTCCAGATACAGCGCCAGCTCCTTCACATCCGTGTGGCCCAGAAAGTCGTAGTAACTTCCCCCGCGCGTCAGATCGTACGGATACAGCGTCGTGCACGGCGCTCCCGTCGGCACATCCGGTGACCCTCCCGTCATGCACCCCAGCGAATCCAGATACGTCGGCGACACAATCCCCATCATGTCGCTCTCATCCAGCTGCGTCTGCTCGTACATCGCCCCCAGCTTCACGTTATTCACGCCCTTCACATAGGAGACGTCCGAATGCACGCCGTCATTGGTCAGGCTGCGATCCTGCCCGATGCTCTGCTGCTGCACCGGTCCCAGATCCGCCAGCGGATCGCCGCTCGGGTAATAGTGGTAATTGTCCTTGCGCAGATACGCCCCAATGTTCCACACCGACTCCTGGCTGATCACCCGCGTATAACTCGGCGATATGTCGATAGTCCCGATCTTCGATCGCTGATCCGTCTGTCCCGTCACCGGCGCTCCCGCCAGATTCACGCCGCCCAGGTTCAGGTTGTCGTACGTATTCGGTATCTGCAGCCACGACCGCGAATAGTTCAGATTCAGGTGCACGGAATCCGCCGTGTCAATCTGATAATCCACGCGATCGAACACGTTCTGTTCGTTCCCCTTGTCGTGCGATACCTCAAACTCCGGCGCATCCAGAAAACGCCCCGTATTCAGCCCGTCCACCGAAATAAAGTTCCCCCACTTCGCCTTCCCATAGCCCACATCGAACCCGCCCGACGTCGACCCAAACGACCCATAGGAAAAGTTCACCTGCCCCGTCGGCTTCGTATCGCCCTGCCCGGACCGCGTCGTCACCTGGATCACCAGGCTCGTCTTGTCT
This sequence comes from Acidobacteriaceae bacterium, assembly GCA_030038115.1. Lineage (GTDB taxonomy): Bacteria > Acidobacteriota > Terriglobia > Terriglobales > Acidobacteriaceae > Palsa-343. The sequence goes on from JASHPM010000218.1 coordinate 7,176, forward strand.
CCGTACTCCGCCGGCGGCGCACCCTCGATCACCTGCATCGACTGCACCGCCGTATCCGGCAGCTGATTGGAAAATGTCTTGCTCTGCTGATCCGTGATCGGCTGTCCATCCACCGAAAACGAGTTCTCCGCATGATCCCCCAGCCCGTGAAACATCCCGTTCGAATCCGCCGTCACCCCCGGCGACGACAACGTCACCAGCGAGCTCAGCCCCGACGACACGCTCTCCAGCGGAATCTCCGCAAACGCCTTCCGGTCGATGTCCGTATCCATGGTCGCGGCGTTATTCACCAGGTCCTCGCCTGTCACCTCCACCGTCGTCGCCGTCTCTCCCAGCGTCATGCTCACCGGTACCGGCACCGGCGTCGTCGAGCGCACCTCCACGTCGTGCACAAAGGTCGCGAATCCGGTCATCGTCACCGTCATGTGATACGCGTTGTAAGGCACATTCACGAACTGGAAATGTCCCGCGTTATCCGTTGTGGCCGTGCGCTCGTACTGGCTCACCGGGTTCTGGATGGTCACCGTGGCCCCCGGCAAAACCGCCCCCGTCGGATCGGTCACCGTCCCGGTGATCGTCCCGTTGGCGCCCGCCGCTCCCTCCAGCGCGAGACAGGGAAGAGCGGAAATCAACATTATTAGTGGTAGAAAAAGAATGGCGCGGCGCAGCAGCGTACGCATGCACTGACCTCCTGCAAGTCTCAAATGTCCAGGACCCAAAATGAACGATGGAAAGCTACGCGAGACGAGTGGAGTTCGAGGGTGGAGGACGGCTGATCAGCCGGAAAAAGACTGCGCGGCGCGGCATGTGCAAAGTGCGCGCCGGCGCCAGAGCCGCCACCCGCACGCTGACCAGATGCAGCGCGACCGGCGGAGCCGCCTGCGCCACCGAATGAGCCGCCACGCACAGCGCGCAATCGTGGTCAGCCTGCGCCGTCGCATGGAAATGCGCCGCCTGCGCCATCCCGCTCATCAGGACCAGCGCGATGCAGACCATCCCGAAAATGACCCGGTACCGGGAAACAGCTCTGGGGATTCCCGTGCGCATGCTCTTCATTCGATGATACCGGCGCTCGCCGGGGTGCCGCAAATTCCCGGTTTGCATCGATTTCAATCCCGAACCCACGCCCCAGCCCCCGTCCTCGCTTGACACCGCCCACCTTCCCGGTAAGCTAAAAGATTCCCGACCGGTGCTCGCACGCCGGCGGTTTGCGGGGGCGGCGCCATCTTGAAGGTTCGGGTCTTCTATCACGACAAGTGTTTTGACGGAGCCTGCTCGGCTTCGTTATTCAGCCGTTTCCACCAGGAACGCATCCGCCCGGACGCCTCCTATGAGTTCTGCGGCCTCGTCCACCGCGCCGGCGCCCTTTTTAACGAAGCCGACTTCACCGGTGACGAGAACGCCATCGTCGACTTCAAGTACTCGCCTTCGCCCAAAATCACCTGGTGGTTCGATCACCACCTCTCGGCCTTCCTCACTCCCCAGGACCAGCAGGACTACCTCGCCGGCATGGCCGACGGCCGCTACAAAGGCCATCGCTTCTTCGACCCCAGCTACGTCTCCTGCACCAGCTTCCTCGCCCACGTCGCCTCCACGCAGTTCGGCTTCGACGCCACTCCCGTCGCCGAGCTTGTCCGCTGGGCCGACATCGTCGATGGCGCCCTCTACGAAAGCCCCCGGTCTGCCGTCGAAATGCCCGAGCCCGCCATGAAGCTCACCCTCATCATCGAGTCCACCGAGGACCCCGCCTTCATTCCGAAGCTCATTCCGCTTCTCACCCGCATGTCCCTGCTCCAGGTCCTCGAGCAGCCCTGGGTCTCCTCCCTGCTTCCGCCGCTCCTCGAGCGTCATCAGCGCGCCATCGACCTCATCCGCGCCCGCTCCGAATCGAAGCAGGGAACCATCTACTTCGACATCTCCGACCAGCCTCACGAGGGTTACAACAAGTTCATCCCTTACTATCTCCATCCTGAGGCGACTTACTCCGTCGGCCTTTCTAAGTCGAGCTTCCGCACTAAGGTCGCCGTCGGCTCCAACCCCTGGACCAAAACCAAACCCGAGGACATGGTCAACCTCGCCGCCATCTGCGAACGCTACGGCGGCGGTGGCCACGCACGCGTCGGAGCCATTTCTTTTCCCCCCGACCGCGAAGACACCGCCCGCAAAGCTGCCGCGGAAATCGTCGCCGAGCTCCGTGCCTCCCTCGCCGGCAAAACCACCGCGTAGAGCAACCACTCCCTCGCGACGACCGTCTCCCGCTACTGGCTACTGGCTACCGGCTACTGGCTCCCGGCTCCGTCCTGGCGTCGGCATCGAGTTTTAACACTTCAGCGACAATTCCAATTGCCAACATCGTTACCGTAAAGTGTCGAACACAGCTCGAATCCTTCTCAGCGCCGCGGTTAGGATCGCTGGTTGTGCGTGGTAGCGGCGCGCATATACGCGGAGGAGTTCCCCATATGAAGCGGCTCGCCTCCTGGGTGCTGATCGCGGCTCTCACCTGCTCCCCGTTGTGGGCCGATGCCGGCCCCGATCCCAACCCCGATCCCAACCATGTGGCGAACATCCAGAAGAGAGTTGCCGACTCCATCCGCCATCACCGCATCGTCGTCGTCGAGACCTTCGATCATCGCCAGCTGCAGGGTTCCGTGAGTGAGGCTCAGCCAGACAGGTTTGTGCTCAGCAATCACGGCCGTTCCACAACCCTCACTTATGCCGAGGTGGACAAAGTCACCTGGTCCACGCATGTCCCCAGGGAGGTATGGGCCCTGGTAGGCGCAGCAGGGATTGCCGCTGCGCTGTACGGATTGGTTCGTCTGCTCGGCGGTCTTAACGGCTAGAACTGGTCTCATAAACCCCAAATACCCGGACGCCGACGGATGAGACCCGCCGCCGAAGCGGGGCTCACGCTGCTGGCCGGAGCCGCAGCCCGATATATGAGACCAGTTCTGGGAGCGTGCAGCGACTCGATGCGGAGTTCAGGCATTCACCGCCGCAAAAACCGGCCACTCGCCCCTGATTCCACCCGCTCCTTAAAGCAGGATTGACCGCTTGATTCCCTGACCGCCCAACAAATCCCGGTTTTACCCCGGTTTTCCACCACAATTCCCCTTGCAAATCGCCCCTCGCCCCCCAATACTGCCTTCCCAGAGGATGCCCGGCCTGTGTTTCCCGACCGCCTGGCCCCCTCGCAGACCACACAGCTCGAAGCCGCCGGAGATGTGGAACTACGGATCACGGGGGTTACGGCTCATGCAAACTCCATCCAAACTGAACGCGAGCGTTCTCGCCGCTGGCCTCGTCCTCGCCTTCGCCGCAACCGGCTGCCGCACCGTCAACGGAGTCGTCAACGGACCCACCGATCCCGGCGTCCGAGCCGGCGCGGCTGGCGCTGGCGGCCCGCTGAACCACCTCACCTCCGACGAAAGCGCGTTTTTCCAGGACGGCTCCACGCGTTTCGGCGAGGTCGAAGTCGTCGCCGGAGGGGCCAACAACGGCCTCGGCCCGCGCTTCAACTCCAACCAGTGCTTTTCCTGCCACTCGCAGCCGGCTATGGGTGGAACCAGCCCCGCCCAGAACCCTCTCCCCGCCGTCGCCGCGCTCAGCGGAGCCAAAAACATCGTGCCCTGGTTCATCGCGCCCAACGGCCCTGTGCGCGAAGCCCGCTTCAAAAAGAGCCCTGACGGCACCAACGATGGCGAGGTTCACAACCTCTTCGTCATCACCGGCCGTACCGACGCCCCTGGCTGCAACATCGCTCAGCCCGACTTTACCCCCGCTGGCAACCCCGTCACCGGCCAGGGCGGCAATCCTAACATCATCTTCCGCATCCCCACACCGGTCTTCGGCGCCGGACTCATCGAGGCCATCCCCGACTCCGCCATCCTCGCCAACTTCCACGCCAACGCCGCCACCAAGGCCGCCGAGGGCATCTCCGGCCATCCCAACGCCTTTCTCTCCGGCAACGCCAACATCAGCGCCAATGATGGCACCATCACCCGCTTCGGCTGGAAAGCCCAGAACAAATCCCTCCTCGTCTTCGCCGGCGAAGCCTACAACGTCGAAATGGGCATCTCCAACCAGATGTTTCCTCAGGAGCGCGACGAAACCCCCGGCTGTCTCCTGGTTCCCACGCCCAACGACACCGTCAACTTCACCACCACCTCCACCGGCGCCGTCAACCCCGCCGTCCTCTCCGACATTGAGGCCTTCGCCGACTTCATGCGCATGCTGGCGCCGCCCGCTCCCGCGCCCGACACGCCCTCCACCACCAACGGACGCGCTGCCTTCATCAGCATCGGCTGCTCCCACTGCCACAATCCATCCTTCACCACCGGCGCCATGATCGCCAGCGGCTCCTCCACCTCACCCAGCGCTGCGCTCTCCAATCAACCCGTCAATCTCTGGTCCGACCTTCTCGTCCACCACATGGGTAAAGGCCTCGCCGACGGCATCACCCAGGGCAGCGCCGGCCCCGACGAATTCCGCACCGCTCCGCTCTGGGGCGTCGGCCAGCGCGTCTTCTTCCTCCACGACGGCCGCACCTCCAACCTCGTCGAAGCCATCCACGACCACAAGAGCCCCGGCAGCGAGGCCAACAAAATCGTCGATCGCTTCAACGCCCTCAGCACCCAGGACCAGCAGGACATTATTAACTTCCTCCGCTCGCTCTAGAACCCATGCCTCCACCGCTCCCTGCGCCACGAAATGTGGGCCTTGCGGAACCGCCATGCCTCCTCCGTCGTACCTCCTTTTGGAGATCCCCACCATGAAATCCCTCTTCGCCGTTGCTCTCCTCGCCCTCGGCGCCGTCGCCTCAGCCCAGACCGCGCACATGTACGAGCAGGAACGCCCGCTTGCCGCCGGCGGCGCCGTCGCCCTCACCCTGAACGTCGGCGATGTCAGCATCCTCCCCTCCGGCTCCGACCGCCTCCGCCTTGAGATCCACACCAACCGTCCGGTCGATCAGGAAACCATGGCCGGCTGGATCCAGCGCTTTGAGATCGCCGGGAACCGTGCCACCATCGACATCCATGTCCCGAAATGGGAGTACAACTGCGCCAACGACTGCGGTTCCGGCGTCGCCCTCTACGTCCCGGAGCAAAGTGACCTCCAGGTCGGTCTCGGCGTCGGCGACATCACCATCCGCGGCGTCCAGGGCAACAAGGATGTCTCCACCGGCGTGGGCGACCTGAGAATCGCCGTCGCGAATCCGTCCGACTACGGCCACGTGGAAACCCACACCCGTATCGGCGACATTCACGACTTCCTCAACCACGGTAGCGATCAGAGCGGGATCCTCGGCAATACCGAGGACTTCATCCTCAGTGGCCGCTACCACCTCAAGGCCTCCACGGGTATTGGCGACGTGCACATCTCAGAAGACGGAAAGTCCTGACCCGAACCCTTTGGCCATTCGGCCCCTTCACGCTAAAATAGAGACATCGCAGGAAAGGTTCTGAACCAGGCCGTCATGCCCAAAGAAAAAATTCATCCTGATTACCACGAGATTCGTGTCGTCTGCGCGTGCGGCAACACCTTCACCACCCGCTCCACGCACAAAGGCGACATCCACGCGGAAATCTGCTCCAACTGTCATCCGTTCTTCACCGGCAAACAAAAGCTGGTTGATACCGCGGGTCGCGTCGAGCGCTTCCGCCGCAAGTACGCCAAAACCGAAGCCAAACCGGAGCCGGCAGCGGCGAAGTGAGTATCGAGCGCCGGCGAGAAGCAACGGCCTCCGCTTCGGCGGGGGCCTTTTCACATGCCGCGGCCATGGGAGAATGCCTCATGCAGGATGTTCGAGTCCGGCATTATCTCAATCGGGCCAGAGACTTCTTCAGGGGTATGGACCTGCTGAAGGGTGACCCGACAGATTATCGATACTCATCTGCCCTGCTGGGCATCCACAGCGCGATTTCCTATTGCGACGCACTGCGGACTGGGATGGGTAGTGAGAGCGTATCGTCTGATGACCACAAGAAAGCTGTCGACGAGCTCAGGGCCATGCTTTCAGCCCGCCGATTTGAGAGGGTGCAGGGTACCGATCACCTTGAGAGGTTGATGCATTTCAAAGGACGGGTCGCCTACGCGTCCGACGGTTCTGGCGTCGATTTCAAGAATATCGTTCAGAAGGCTGAGCGATTCGCAGCATGGGCCGAGGATGCGGGAAAGGCGTTGAGGATCGAGGGATGGAGACATGATTGAACTTGATGAGCAACAAGAACTCGGCAGAGCCAAGAACGCCGTTCAGGATTATCTGATCCGAAAGCTCCTCGTCCCCAAGATCTACCTGGACGCGAGATGGTGCGGCCAACACATTGATGTTCTCGCAGTGGACCGCGCGGGCGTGGGCGATGTGCATGTGGTGCGTATCGTGTCTGAGGCTCCATATCTGACAGGACGCAAATCTGACGAATCAATACTCGTTTCCACCACTCAGGGCTTCGACCGCGAGCTGGGCGCGTTGACGGCAGTCGCAGGACACTATCGCTATGTTGCCAACCTGGTTCCTGGTTCGAGATCAAGGGAGTATCACCCCGCGCCAAGATTGCTCAAGGAAACCCTGGCTAAGGACGGAGTGGGACGCATCGGGATACTGTTCGTCGATCTCAGCGCGAGCGAATCCGTCGTAAGTGCAGTGGTAAAGGCAGAACGTTATCGTTCGAGTCCTGAGGTTATCGAGATTGCCGATAAGTACGTGGCCTCGAATCAGGCGAACTGGGAAGTGCGCGAATAGATGAAGAAATCCTGGGACAACCCGCTCTCCCACGCCATGCCGGAAGCGACCCGTGTCCCAGCGTCGGTCCGCATCGGCAACGTCACCGTCGCTCCCGCCACCGTGCTCGCGCCCATGGCCGGCGTCACTGACACCGTCTTCCGCCGCTTCATCCGCAACGCCAGCGTCTTTTCCTCATCTCCGGACCACCCCAGCTCCGTGGATGCCCAGGTGACCAACCAGCAGTCCGGTTGCGGCCTCATTATGACCGAGTTCACCTCGGCCGATGGCCTCGCTCGCATGCGCGAATCGAAGCGCAAGCGCTACCTCACCTTCTACGACGACGAGCACCCCATCTCCGCGCAGCTCTTCGGCTCCAACCCCGCCACGCTCGCCGACGCCGCCCGCATCGTCCAGGACACCGGCTTCGACATGGTCGACCTCAACCTCGGCTGCCCCGCCAAACGCGTCGTCTCCTGCAACGGAGGCAGCGGCCTCCTGCGCGATCTCCCCCTCATCGAGACCATCTTCAAAGCCGTCCGCGCCGCCGTCACCATCCCCTTCACCGTCAAGTTCCGTCTCGGCTGGAACGACAACCACATCGTCTGCGTCCCCCTCGCCCAACTCGCTGAAGACTCCGGCCTCAACGCCGTCGCCATCCACGCCCGCACCCGCGAGCAGGGCTACGCCGGCCAGGCCCGCTGGGACCACATCGCCGAGGTCAAAGCCGCCGTCAACATTCCCGTCATCGGCAACGGCGACGTCCGCACTCCCGAGGACGCCTGCGCTCTGATCGCCAAAACCGGCTGCGACGCCGTCATGATCGGCCGCGCCGCTCCCGCCAATCCCTGGATCTTCCGCCAGATTGCTCAGTACACCGCTGCCGGCCGCTACGACATGCCCACCGAGCAGGATCGCTACCGCATGATCCGCACCTATTTCGAAATGCTCCTCGCCGAGCTCACCCCCGCAGCCGGGTCCGCCACTTCCCCCTCGCCCGCCACCGAAGCCGCCGGCAAAATGAAGCAGTTCGCCTCCTGGTTCACCCACGGCGTCCGCGGCGGCGCCACCCTCCGCAAATCCATTTACGAAGCCAAATCCGGCTCCGCCATCCTCGACGCCGTCGACCGCTTCTTCAGCGCGGAAACGGCCGCAGCTCCGGATCTGCGCGTCGACGCTCCTTCTCTGCTGCCTTCCTTTATCGAGAGCTGATCCCCACGGCCGCCGCAGCCGGAAGTCTCAACGAGATCCCCCTCGCCTGAGCCACTTTTGCAGCTGATCCGCATAGGTCCGGCTGGATCGGTGCTGAGATCCATCGGTCAGCCGGATCAGGTACTCCCGGTTGTCCATCGCGGTCAGTTCCACAATGCACGCCGCCCGCACAATCCGCGAACGATGGACGCGAAGAAACTTTTCCGGGTCGAGTTTCTTTTCCAGCGAAGTCATCGTTTCCCTCACCAGATGCGCGCTTCCGCGAACGTGCAGCTCGGAGTAGTCTCCGGCCGCCCCGATCCAGTCCGTATCCTCCGCCGGCACGATGCTGATGCGGGAGCCGCGGCGCACAAGGAACCGCGAGGCGTATGGCCCGGAATTCCGCTCCAGCATCTCCAGAATTCGGGTTCGCGAGGACGAATCGCCCATCGAGCGCGCGCGCTCCAGCGCCGCCGCGAACCGTTCGTCATCCACCGGTTTCAGCAGATAGTCCAGGGCATGAACTTCGAAGGCCCGCAAAGCGTGTTGCTCGTAAGCGGTGAGGAAGATGACGTTCGGCAAACGTGTCCGCGGTAAGGCGCTGAGAACCTCGAAACCGTCCATCCCCGGCATTTGTATGTCGAGGAAGACGAGGTCGGGCGCAAGATCGACGATTTTCTCCACCGCCGACAGGCCGTCCGCGCACTCGCCCACGATCTCCACGTCGCGGTATTTGCGCAGCCGCACCGCAACCCCGCGCCGCGCCAGCCGTTCATCGTCGACAATCAGGACCCGCACGATCAATTCCCCTCGGGCGGTGCGCCCTTGCGGAAAGGCAGCGCCACCGTCACTTCACACCCGCCTGCCTCCGGCCATTGCAGCCTGAATTGGTGATCGGCGCCATAGAGCGTCTGCAAACGCTCGGCCGTATTGCTGATCCCAATGCCGTTCGCCGATTCACCGGGCGCCGCCGCGTCTGACCTGCGCGGTCCCGAATTCTGCACGCGGATTTGCAGTTCAGCGCCCTCCAGCCGGCTCTCGATCCGAATCGTTCCCCCTTCCAGCACCGCAGCGACCCCGTGCCGTACCGCATTCTCGATGAGCGGCTGCAGCAGCATGCTCGGCACCAGTGCGTCCAGCGTCTCCGGAGAAATCGCCATCTCGATGCGCAGCCGTGGGCCGAGCCTCGTCTGCTCAATCGCGAGATATTGCTCGCTGAAGGCAATTTCGTCGGAAAGCCGCGTCTCCGCACCGGCTTTCGTGTCCAGAATGGTTCTTAGGAACTCGCCGATCTGCGCCAGCATCCGCGTTGCCGCGGGCGCATTGTCTTCCAGCACCAGCGTCGACACCGCATTCAGCGAGTTGAACAGAAAATGGGGATTGAGCTGATAGCGCAGCGCGCTCAGCCGCGCATCGCGCGCTTCCGCATCCGCCCGCAGCAGCTTCTCTCGTTCCCCGATTGACTGCTGCCACAACTTGATACTGAAATACAGGCTGCACCACACGAAGAGAATGAACGTCGACCGTATAAGATTCGTCAGCCAGTCCGCCCAGCCGATCCGCAGCCGCAGATCGGTCATCGCTTGCATCGCGTAGGCTGCGATGATCCCGCCGCCCAGCGACCACAGAAAGGCCCGCAGTTCCAAAGCGATCCACGGGTAATCCCGGCCCATTAGCGACCGGCAAACCGGACGCAGCAGCGAGCTCGCCACAAACAGGGTTGCGAAGTAGACGTTGTTGCCGCGCAGGGCTCCCGGCTGGTGAAGAAAAGGCAGCAGGGAAGCCGATCCCCACAGATAAAAGCAGACCCACGCGCCAATCTGAACAGCCCAGAAGGACGGAAAACCATGGTCGTCGCGCTCCCGCACGATGCGTATTCTAGCCCACACCAAGTACCGCGCGGGCTCGCCTCGTCGCTCAAAACCCTCGTTCCATCGCAAAAGGAACTCCTCCCGCAGATCGGGCCGGCCCCTATGCGCGTGCCGTGTCTATAGTTTCCCCAGGTCACCCTGTATTGCCGCAACAACCGGGAGCAAAAATGAAACCTGTAACAGTGACGATGACGATTTTGGCCGGCGCTCTGTCCCTCTCCGCTCCGGCTGCCCATCCCCAGGTCCCATCCTTTCAGGACCTGCCCAAAGTCATGGACGCCTCCATGCCCCGCGACGAGCAGATCTCCATCGCTCTCAGCGCCGGGCCGCAGGACGTTGTGCAGGACGCCACCGTGTATGTCCTCGGTCCTAAAGGCCTCGAGATCGCCCGCCAGGGCACGAACGGCGTCAGCTGCCTGGTCGACCGCCACTTTGTCACACCCACCGAGACCACCATCGAGCCCATGTGCTGGGATCCCGAAGGCAGCCGCACCACCCTGCTCGTCTACCTCTATGGGGAAGATCTGCGCTCCAAAGGCGCTTCCGAAGCCGACATCAAAGCAGCCATTGACGCCGGATACAAGGATGGCCGATTCAAAGCCCCTGCCAAACCCGGCCTTCTCTACATGCTGTCGACCGACAATCGCCTCGGCCCCACTCCGTCCGGCGGAACTACCCATGTTCGCCCGCACGTGATGTTTTACGCGCCCTATATGACCGCAAAAGATCTGGGATACGGTTCGGACGCGCCTTTTCTGGTGCAGCCCGGTAAGCCCTGGGCCACGATGATCGTCTTCCCGGATCCCAACCTCAAGGGCACGTTCTAAAGAGAAAAGCAGCCTGACAGGGAAGTGGGGCTCGCCTCCACGGTGCAGTCGAACCCCTGATCCCTGACCCCTACTCCTCCAGAAATATCTCCTCAATCGTCGTCCCAAACAGCCGCGCCAGCTTGAACGCCAGCGGCAGGCTCGGGTCGAACTTCCCCGTCTCAATCGCGTTCACCGACTGGCGCGACACCTCCAGCCGCTTCGCCAGATCGCCCTGCGACCACTCCCGTTCCGCCCTCAGTACCCGCAGCCGGTTTTTCATTTGTACCTCAGCCACACCACCGGGAACGACACCAGCACAAAGATCCAGAACAGCGGATACACCCATGCCAGCCGCAGATGCGGCGCCCGCGCAAAATCCTCCAGGTACCCCCAGATCGTCGTCATCGACAGCGTCAGCGCAATCCCGCCCAGCAGCGCCTGGATATAGAGGTTGCGCTGGAACTCATCCGTCTCTTCCCGCAGATACGCCCCCGTCACCACCAGCGCTCCCACAATCGGCAGCGCCGGCAGGATGGCCAGCAGATACGCCGCCACCCCGGTCAAATGCCCAAACCGAACCCCCACCGCGGCCAGGGCGGAAAACAAAGCGCACAACAGCGCCGCCACCAACATCCGCCATACATAGCGGCTTTGCGCCGGATTCGAAATGCACCACATGATTAGTCTCCTTTACAAAGTGACAAGTACACCTTACACATTCACATGCACTCTGTCAAGTACCCTTGACACTGTTTTGAATTTCACCTAATCCTCACGCCAATCGGGTGTATACACATGCGTTCCCGCAGAAAGGTCTCGTATGCGCCATAAGCTCTTTTCCATCCTTGCGCTTTGTGTCCTAAGCGGCCCAGCCCTGGCTGCCAGTCAGGCTATGCCGGTCAGTGAGCCGCTCCTTCCGCACGTTGACGAGCGCGTGGAACTGCTCAGCATCGTCTTCCGCCTCGCAGGCAATCCTGAATACAACATGGACACGCTGCCCGCGTATGCGGCGGACATCGATCGCTCCTTCGCTCCGTACAAAAACCATCCCGCTGTTCAAATGGCCAGCGCTCTCCGGAATAGGAAGGGCATTTCTTTTGACGCCGTCATGGCCATGGCCATTTCGCTCTCTCCGCCACCGGACCTGCAGCCGCTGGTCCCCTTTTCGGCCGAGGTCCCCGAGAAGCGCTGGGGAGTGGCGGACGCCGCGAAATTCCTGCCGCCGCTCCGCGCTTTCTGTCGCGACAGCCATTTCGCCGAGTTCTACGCGGCGCATCGGGCCATGTACCGCCTGGCGGAGAGCCGCTTCGCAACTACCCTCGCCGCCGTCGATCTCGCCTGGTACCCGCGCTTCTACGGCCAGGCGCCCAGCCTGACGTATCACCTCCTGCTCGGCATGAATAATGGCGGCGGCAATTACGGTCCGCGTTTAATTCACGAAGATGGCCGCATGGAGCTGTTCTCCATCATCGGCTGCTGGACCCACGATGATGCCGGCAATCCGGCCTACCCGCCCGACAAGGGCTACCTGCCGACCATCATTCACGAGTTCAACCACTCCTTTGTCAATCCGGCGGTGGCTCGAGACTGGAAGCAGTTCTCCGGCGCCGAGCCGGTCTACGCCGCCGTTGCTGATCCGATGAAGCGCATCGCGTACGGCAACGCGCAGACCATGGTGAATGAGTCCCTGGTGCGTGCCGCCGTCATCGTCTATTTCCAGGACCACCGCGAAGACCCCCTCCGCAATCTGAAGCGCATTCGCCAGGAGCAGGCTCTCGGCTTCTTCTGGATGGATCGCCTCGTCGAGTTGCTGAACCAGTATCAGCGTCAGCGCGCGCAATACCCCACCTTTACCGCGTTCATGCCTCAGGTCGCGTCCTTCTACCGCGACCTCGCGCCCCACGCCGCCGAAGGCGTAGCCGCCTTCGATGCGAAGTCTGCGCATGTGATCGGGATCGAGCCCTTCGCCAATCATGCGCAGGATGTCGACCCATCCCTGCGATCCATCACCATCCTCGTCGACAAGCCCCTCGATCCGTCGCGATACTCCGTCAGCCCCGGTTCGGATGGCAATGAGCACTACCCCATCTCCGGCAATCCCGCATTCGGCGCCGGAGGACAGCAAATTCTGCTGCCGGTTCTGCTCAAGCCCGGTCAGGCATACAGCTTTGTGCTGACCTCTGCCGCGTTCGCAACGCCGGATGGCTATCCCTTGGTCTCCTGCACCGTGGAGTTCAGGACCCGGGAGTAGCCCGGCCTCTGGGCGCCGCAGAGAGGCCGCGTTAAAGACCTGCGCCGCGGAAAACCAGCTCTCTAAAAGAGATTCCCGCCGCGCAGGTTTTCGAGTAGAATCGGCCTTCCCCAGAAAGGTCGTGTATGTACCTCTCTCCCGCGGAAGCCATCTCACCCGCCATTCGCCGCACCAAAACGTTCCTCTTCCAGCCGTTCCGCTTCGGCACCTATTTCAAGCTCTGCCTCGTCGCCCTGCTCACGGAAGGCCTCGGCAGCAATATGAACTCGTCCGGGCACGGTGGGAACGCGCCCAGCCACGGACCCACCGTCTATTCGCCCTTCAGCTTCAGGCCCGAATGGATCGCCCCCATCGTCGCTGTGTCGCTGCTCCTCCTCCTGCTGGGGTGCATTATCTTTTACCTCATCACCCGCCTGCGCTTTGCCTGGTTTCACTGCCTCATCCACAACATCAAAGAGGTAACGCCCGGCTGGCGCCTTTATCGCACTCAGGCGGCGCGCTTCTTCTGGCTCAACCTGGTCGTGGGTTTCTGCTTTCTGCTGCTGATCATTCTCGTCGCCATTCCCTTTGCGGCTGGATTCTGGCGCCTCTTTCGCGAAACCCACGCCAGCGGCCATTTCGACCTTGGAGCGTTCCTCGCTCTTGTTCTGCCCCTCATTCCCATCATCATCCTGCTCGCCCTCGCTGGATTTGCCACCGACCTGATCCTTCGCGATTTCATGCTGCCCCAGTTCGCGCTCGAGAACGCCACCGCCGGCCAGGCGTGGGCCGGGGCATGGGCCCGCATCCGCGCTGAAAAAGGGCCGTTCTTCGTCTACGCCTTATTGCGCATCGTGCTGCCCATCATTGGGGTCATTCTCCTGTTCGCCATTCTCATCATTCCCGGCATCGTCTTTGTCGCCTGTGTCGCCATCGCCGAGGTCGCGCTTCATTCCGCCTTCGACGGCGCGGCTGCGGGAATTTTCCTTCAGGTTCTGGTCGGCCTCATCGCCTTCGTCATCGCGCTCATCGTCGGCATCTGCTTTGGAGGGCCGCTCAGCACGGCCATCCGCGAGTACGCCCTCCTGTTCTACGGCGCACGCTACCAGCCGCTCGGCGACATCCTCTATCCGCCGCCGCCTCCCGCCCCCAACACCCCCGTAACCGCCTGACCTGCATGCAGACCTCGCCGGTGCCCGTGCAAGTCTGAATCTCGCTGCAGTGAGCTGAGCCCAACCTTCCACGCATCGTCTGAGTTGCACGCAGGCGTGCAACACGAGAAACCTTCTGTTGACAACAGGAAACCGGTGGGTTACCATTATTAGTAACCGAATGGTTTCCTTTTCTCACAAGAAGCGTGACGCCATCTTCAGAGCTCTGGCCGATCCCACGCGACGTGAAATCCTCGGCCTTTTGCGCGA
>JASHPM010000219.1 GCA_030038115.1 Acidobacteriaceae bacterium
AGCGTGGTGTTGTCCTTGTCTTTCACTGCCTGCTGGTAGAGCAGCATTTCCTGCCTCGCCTGGTCGTTTTGGCCTAGGGCGCGGAGAACACTGGCCAGTTCGAAATGCGTTTCGGGCTCGGTGTTGCCCAGGGCGATGGCCTTCTCGAGATGGACCCTGGCATCGGCAGGGTCGTGCAAGTGCGACAAGGCGATGCCCAGATTGGCTTCAACGCTCTGCTGGCCGGGATGGATGGCGAGGGCTTCGGTGAGGTGATCGCGAGCGGCGGCGTAATCGCCGGCCTGGCGCTCCATCACCCCGTTGAGGTAGAGGGTGTCGTAGGCATGCGGCGCCTCGGTGAGAAGTTTCGCTCCGACGGGCCTGGCGGGACCCCAGTCGCCATTGATCACAAGAGTGCGCAGGTATGAGGTCTGAGCGCTGACATCATCGGGGTGCTCATGGTAAGTCTTTTCGGCGAGGTGCTCGGCGTCGAGAGTGCGGGAAACCTTGATGTAGAGCTCGACGAGCGCGTTGGAGAGATTGATGGAGCCCGGTGAGGTCTGCAGGGCGCGCGCAACGGTATCGACGGCGTCTTCCAGCTGACCGTCCCGCGCATAGGCGACAGCGAGATCGATGGCGAGGTCATCGTCTAACTTTGCGGTGCGCAGGAGAGCAATTTCGTCGGCCAGATCCCCTTTTGCGAGAAGCGTCTGGCTGAGGCCTTGAAGCGCGACGCTCGAGGAGGGATCAATGTGCAGGGCCGCGCGCCACTCGGGTTCGGCGTCCGCGGGCTGGGCCAGGCGGGAGTAGATGGAAGCGAGGAGGAGATGCGGCTTGAGCACCGTGGAATCGGCATGGATGGAACGCTGGAGGGGCGGGAGTGCATCGTTGAAATCCTGCGACTCATAGAGGCTAAGACCGAGGAGGTAGTTGACCTGGGCGGAGTTGGGATCGAGCCGGAGAGCCGAGCGAAACGCCTGCTGGGCGCAGGCGAACTGCTTATGGTCACCGAACCAGTTGCCGAGCTCGGTCCAGGTTTGCGCGTCGGGATGGGCTTTCAGCCGGGCGGCGATGGCGGGAGGCCTGGTGCAGGCCGGTGATGCGGGCGCAGCCAGACCATCGTGGACCGTCAACGCCAGAAACCCGATCAGCAGAATCGACGCTCGGCGGCTAAAGGGTTTGCGGCGAACCGAGAGCAGATTGCGGGAAGCACACATCGCGCGAGGGATTTTCGAGGATCTCCAGATGCAACGATACTCAACCGAAAGCCACCGGAGCAAGGGATTCCGGTCAGTTGGGGAATGGTTCGCCGGCCTTCACGATGCGAATCTGGTGATCGGTGAAGTGGAGATAGCCGCCGGGAAGCGTGACTTTGGGCATATGGCAGCTGACGCACCCGGAAGTCGCCGTCGGGCAGGATTTTGCCTTGCCCGTGCTGGTGGGGCGCGCGTTCGGTGCGTGGCAGGCGAGGCATTTGGAATCGTACGAAGCGTCGTTTCGGATGAGATCTTTGTGCGGATCGTGGCAGGCGATGCAGCTGATACGCGGGTCAGTGCCGTTGAAGCAACGACTATTGGCGAGGCGATAGGGCTGAAAGCGGACATCAGGCAGGCCACGCCAACCATTGCGCACAACGGTTTCCCAGGAGCGGTGACACTGGCCGCAGAAGTTGGAGAGCGATTCGGAAGTCATGTCCCGCAGGCGCGGCGGAGCAGTGCTGAAATCGGCGACGGCCGCATCGGACGCGTGGTCGAGCGCGCCCTCGTGACAATGCGCACAGGTGACGCCCGGATGGATGGTGTTGAGGGTGAGTTTGTGCGAAGTCACGGCATCGCTGGCATGGCAGCCGAAGCAGAGCTTCGTATCCATGGTGGTGAGCTCGCGGCCCATGGCTTCGCGCAGGGTTTGCGGAGTCAGGCGTTCGTCTCCAGTGGTGACGCCGAGTCCGTTCGCCGAGGGGTAGAAGCTGACGATGCTCTCGTAGAACTTGCCATCCAGCTCGAAGACCCAGGTTTGTGCCTGGGCGCCGAAGCTCCAGTGGATGGGCATGGAGATGGTGCTGGTACCATCAGTCACTTTGTAGATGCTTTGACCGTTGTGGGTTTCGACGGTCCAGGTATAAGCGCCCATGTGAAACGTGAGCAGAGGATGGGCAGCGAGCACGGGATCGGCGCCGGGCAGCTCGACGGCGTGAGCCATGGGGGTTTCCGGCTGCATGGCCTGGCCGCGATGACAGCCGGCGCAGCCGGTGTCGGCGGATTGGGTCTGGGCCGCAGAGACAGCGCAGGCGGATGTGAGTCCGAGAAGGATTGCGCTGCACAAAGTCAGCCGAAGAAATGAAATGTTATTGCGCAGGCGACGCCCCCTGTTGGCCCATGGCAGGGGCGGGTTTGCTGGACTGTTCAGTGAGTTGCAGGCAGGCGAGACGCTCGCGGCGCGCGTCGTCTTCGCGTCCGGATTCCGAATAAGCGCGTGCGAGAGCGATGTGAATTTCGAGGTTCCGGGGGTCGAGGGCGAGCGCGCCCTCAAGAGTGCGCAGCGCGGTTTTCACGTCGCCGGTTTCGAGGAGGGCGCGTCCCAGGGAAAGCTGCGCCATAGGAAGCGTGGGTGCTTCCGCAGCGGCCTTCTTCGCATCGGGCAGGGCTTCGGCGGGGCTGTTGTCCATCAGTAGTGCCCAGGCGAGCATGGCGTGGTCGACTGCGTTGGTGGGATCCACAGCGAGCTCACGGCGGAATTCAGCGATCGCGGCGTCCTGATCGGTGGGGTAGAGGAGATAGCCCCAGGTGTAGTGAACATTGGCGGCGGTGGGATAGCGCTGGGAGAAAGCCCGAAAAGCCTGGTCCGCGGCCTCTTTGTCTCCGGAGAGAAGAAGGAACGTCGCATTGCCGGCAAGGGAGATCATGTCGCGCTGTGCGGGATCGGCGTCTTTGGGGAATTGGGGAAGACGCAGGGCAGCAAGGCCAACAGCTACCAGCAACTCGTCGTTCGAAATGCGCTGGCGGGCGAAGTAGCCGTATGCAGTGAGGGCTTCCTCAAAGCGGCCGAGTCTGGTCAGCAGGAGACCCTGGTGGTAGCGAAGGATCTGAGCGTTGCGGGAATCGTCGGCGGCTCCCAGGGAAAGGGCGCGCTGCACATCGCGGAGCGATGGCTGATATTGACCGAGCTCAAATTCGCAAAGACCGCGGAGTGCTGTTGCGGGCGCCGCATCCGGGACCAGGTTGAGATAGTGGGTGAAAGCGTCTTCGGCCTGGGCGTAATCGTCGGCGCCGTAGCGCAGCTGGCCGAGATACCACCAGCCGTCGGGCCAGGATGGGTTGATCCGCAACGCCTGTGCGTAAAGACTGGCAGCGCGAGCAGGGTCACCGGTCGCACGAGCAGCGTCCGCATCGGCTCTGAGCTGGTCAAAGGC
>JASHPM010000220.1 GCA_030038115.1 Acidobacteriaceae bacterium
GAATCGTGCTCCTCGGCAACGGAAATGGCACGTTTACGCAGTCATCCACTTTGGCCTTTCCCACGCCCACAGCCACCTCCCAGTGGGGTCCCAACGTGGTTGCGGCGAACTTCACTTCCAGTGGCAAGATGGACCTGGCCGTCGCGAATGGGGAGTCGATCCTGCTTTACACGGGCAACGGTGACGGCACCTTCAACCCGGCGGGCGGTTACGCCTCGATTAACAATACAGGCGTCCTCAGTGCCGGCGACCTGGACGGTGACGGCAACATCGATCTCTACAGCGGCACCGCCCGAGCCGGGTATTTCGGCGGCGACCAGTTCGAAACCAACCAGAGCTACGCGCTCATGGGCAACGGCAACGGCACGTTCCAGGGAGCGCCGGAGATGCCCTTCATGTTCACGGGCGCCAACCTCGCGGATTTGAACGGTGACGGCATTCCCGATGGCGTCGGCGTGACTGGAACTTCGGCCGCACCCTCCTTTACCACCTACCTGGGAAGCAGCAACGGCAGCTTCACCACCGGGCCCACCCTTTCCATCTCTCCGATTACCATCCAGGGAACCTCCTACAACGTTCCCGGCCCTGATTCCTTTGGCCTCGGAGACACCAGTGGCAACGGCGATAATGACCTGGTCTATATCGCCCAGAATTTCTATGGGCCCAACACTCAGGCTGGGTTTTTCGTGGCCACGGGCAATGGCAACGGCAGTTTCAATGCGCCGGTCTTTACTCCGGTGGTTATTCTCCCGGCCGGTGCTCCGGCGAACGATTTCGACGACAGCGAGACGCTCAGCAATCTCTTCGTTGCCGACATCAATGGCGACGGCAAAGCTGACCTCATCTACAACTACTCCGCTGTTGACTATTACCTGAACACGTATATCCAGGGAATCGCCGTCCAGCTCAGCAACGGCGACGGAACCTTCAAGGCGCCACAATTGATTCAGACCTACTCGAGCACCACGGCGCCGCCGCCGCTTCCTCCGCAGCTGGTGCAGGTGGGAGCCACCCGAGCCAGCGGCGTCCCGGATCTTTTCGTGCTGCTCGAGAGCGTCAGCAACGCCAGCGTTGTCACCCAGCTGGAGTTGTACCTGGGCAACGGCAACGGAACCTTCGGATCTGCGACCACGCCGCCGGTCGCCGACAACATCAATGAGCCCACCTACGGGACAGGCCCCGGCCAGATTGTCTTGGCCGACATGAACGGCGACGGTAAACCCGATCTGATCACGCTGGGGACAACCACCAGCGGGGGCCAGGCGGAGCTGGCTATTTCGCTGGGCAACGGCGACGGAACCTTCCAGACGCCCACCATCCTGGACTTTGGGAACAGCAGCAGTTTCGGGTTCGGACTGGCGGCTGCGGACTTCAACGGCGACGGCAAGATCGATGTGGCCGTTACCGGTTTCAATCCCCCGGCGGATACGGGAATCTTTCTGGGCAATGGGGACGGTACCGTCCAGACCTTCAGCCCAACCACCGGTGTCATTGAGCCTGCGGAAGGAATCAACCTGATCGTTTGGGGGCCCGCCATGGCCGCGAACTTCAGCGGGACCGGCAGCGGCTTACCCGATCTGGTCGCGGGCTCGGCGGTGCTGATCAATCAGCCGGCCGCCAGCACGCTGATTCCAACCACCACCACCCTTATGTCCTCCGCCACAAACATCATCGCTGGAACCAGCGTCACGCTGACCGCCACGGTGATCGCAACCCCGACCCCAACCGGCACCGTTACCTTCTATGACGGAACCAACACCCTCGGCACGGGAACGCTCAGCAGCGCCGGAATTGCTACTTTCACCACCACCACCCTCAGCGTGGGCACTCATTCCATCACCGCTTCGTATCCGGCCGGCTCCACCTACGCGGGCAGCACCTCAGCGGCGCTCACCATCACGGTGACCGCGCCTGTCCTGACCGCGACCACCAGTACGCTGAGCGCCTCGTCGACGACCGTGAACAGCGGAGCCAGCGTTACTCTCACCGATACGGTGACGCCAGCCTCCGGCACCGTTACGCCCACGGGAACGGTGAACTTCCTGAACGGAACCACAACCCTCATGTCGGGAGTAACTCTCACCGGCGGCGTTGCCACTTATACCACCACTAGTCTGCCCGTTGGCGCGAATGCCATCACCGCGGTTTATTCCGGAGACACAAATTACTCGGGCTCCACATCCAATTCCGTCACCGTGACCGTGCAGAGTGTGCCGGCGTCCTTCACCATTGGCGCATCGCCGTCGAGCGCAACGGTCTCAGCCGGCGCATCGACGACAACAACCATTACCGTTACGCCCGCCGGCGGATTCAATCAGCAGGTCAGCTTTGCCTGCACCGGACTGCCCACCGGCGGCTCGTGCAGCTTTAACCCCACCACCGTCACTCCCAACGGAACCGCGGCCTCCACGACCACGCTGACGATCGCCACAGCCACACAGTCCGGCGCGCTCACCCTGCCGTGGCGTCCCGGTTCTCGCTCCGGAGGTGCGGCAACGCTGGCTCTGCTGGCAGCGGGAGCCTTGTGGGTCTTCGGGCGCAGGAAGAACATCCCGTGGATGCGCATCGGCTCTCTGGTGCTGGTTCTGGTCACGATCGCCGCTGTCGCCGTGGGGTGCGGCAGCAGCGGTGGAAGCGGTGGAGGCGGTGGTGGTGGTGGCGGAGGGTCATCTCCGCAGAACTACACGATCACCGTGACCGGAACAGCGGGGACGGAAAACCAGACCGCTACTTTCACCCTGACGGTGAACTAGTGTGGTGAGTCTTAAGTCCATCCCATAATTTCGGGTGTCATGCTGAGCGAACGGGGCCCCAAACGCCTTTCAGTTTGGGGGTGGTGAGTCGAAGGATCTGCTTTCTGCGACTTTCGAATTATGCTGCGAATTTCGGGTTCACCACACTAGGGCCTGTTAACCAGTCCTGGTCCGATCCAGCGTGCCTCTCAGTCGCACGCTTAAGCTCGCTGTGCCGCGTGGTACTGACGGCGAATGCGCTCGATATCCACCGTCGGCCTGGGGTATTTCATTTGTAGCGATTCCAGTTGCTGCACCACGATCCGGCCGATCGCCAGATTGCGGAACCACTTGTGGTTGGCGGGGATCACGAACCACGGCGCATGTTCCGTGCTGCAGCGGGAAAGAGCCTCTTCATAGGCGGCCACGTAATCGCCCCAGAAGCCGCGTTCCGTATAGTCCGCCTCGCTGATCTTCCATTGCTTGGCCGGGTCGTCGAGCCGTTCCTTGAAACGCTTGAGCTGCTCTTCCTTCGAGATGTGCAGATAGAACTTCAGGATGTGTGTGTCGTTTGCAACAAGGCCCTTCTCGAACGCATTGATTTGATCGTAGCGGCGGGACCAGATTGCTTCGGTCACCAGATTGTGGACACGAACCACCAGAACATCCTCGTAATGAGAACGGTTGAAGATCACAACCTCTCTGCGCGCAGGCGCGGCCCGGTGTGCCCGCCACAGAAAGTCGTGGGCCAGTTCCTCGGCGGAGGGTTGTTTGAACTCCGCCACGCGGCAGCCCTGGGGATTCATGGCGCCCAGTACGTGGTTGATCGTGCCGTCCTTTCCGCCCGTGTCCATCGCCTGCAGGCAGATCAGAAGCGAATGCTTCCCTTCGGCGTACATCAGGTCCTGTAGCCCGCGCAGCTTTTTCTGGTAATGCTCGGTTTCTTCCGCGGTGGCCTTGTTGTTCTTATGGCCGCCCTTGAACGAGGGGTCCATGTCCTTGAGCCTGACCTTGCTTCCGGGCGCAACTTTGAACTGCTCTGAATAATTCAATGTGCATCTCCTGGCAATGCCTCGCGGAATCTTTGCCGTCTCGACGAATACCCGCGGATCCTGCTTCTCGAAAGCCGCGGCGTCGCTTCTTGCAGACCATTCTCCCTCAGCGACGCTCTGTCCTGCATCGCAACCGCGCGCAGCGCCTTTTGCCCATCCTGGAGGGGATCCCTTGCGGCTCGATTCCTGTGGCGCGTGATCGCCGTCACAGAGTGGCTTCCCCTTTTACTGCAACCATCGCGCTATGTGTGCCGGCCGGCGCCACCCGTCGCGCTTTCTCAGAAATTCTGCTGTCGATCCCAGGCTGCGCAGCCCGAATCGGTCTTTCCTTCTGCCTTTCGCGGCCTTGCTGCTGATCCCGGTTTTTTCCGCGCCCGCGCGCGCCCAAACAGTCGCGTCCCAGCGTAGCGCGGTGTCGTCGGCCAGCCAAACCCTGTGGCCCATTTCAATCGACTATCCCGAGGATGGATCGGTTTTTCCTCCCGGCATCACGCCGCCCACATTCTGGTGGCGGGATGCGGCCGGCAGTTCGTGGAGCATCGATGTTGCCTTCGCCGGAAAAGCCACTCCCCTCCACGTCCTCGCCAAAGCCGAGCGGCTGCGCATTGGGACCATTGATCCGGCCTGCGTGGGCAGCCAGCAGGATTTGCCCCAGCTGACCCCGCGCCAGGCCGCCACCTGGACCTGGACGCCGGATTCGGCCACGTGGGCGTCGATCCAGGCGCACAGTGTGGGCCAGCCAGCCACCCTCGTCATTACCGGCTATCGTGCCGACAGCGCAAAGACCGCGCGCGTGCCCGCCTCCCGGGCGAAGATTGCCATCGCCACCTCGGCGGATCCGGTGGGAGCACCCATCTTCTATCGCGACGTTCCCCTCATGCCGTCCACCAACACCACCGGCAACATCCAACCCCTGGCGCCGGAAAGCATTCACCTCATCCGCTGGCGGCTGCGCGACATCCGCCAGCCGGAGAGCCACACCGTCCTCGCCAATATGCCCACCTGCGGCAATTGCCATTCCTTCTCGGCCGACGGCAAGACGCTGGGCATGGACATCGACGGGCCCGCCAACGACAAAGGCCTCTACGCCATCGTTCCCGTGCAACGCCACATGACCATCGACAGCAAGGACCTGGTGCATTGGAATACCGATGGACGCGTTGGCCAGACGCGCGTGGGGTTCATGTCCCGTGTATCGCCGGACGGGCGCTATGTGCTCAGCACCTTCGCAGGGCCGAGTTACCGGCTGCTCGACACCTTTTACGTCACCAACTTTATGGATTACCGGTTCCTGCAGGTCTTTTATCCCACGCGCGGGATTCTGGAGTGGTACGACCGAACCACAGGACTGCGCCAGCCTTTGCCGGGCGCCGACGATCCCGCCTTCGTGCAAACCGATGGGGTGTGGAGTCGCGACGGAAAGTGGATCGTTTTTGCGCGCGCCGAGGCGCGACCGCCGCGCACGCGTGGGCAAGGTCCCGCCCTGCGCGCCGACGACGCCAGCGAAACGCAGATCCAGTATGACCTCTACCGCATCCCCTTCAACCAGGGCAAAGGTGGAACCGCGGAGAAGATCGCTGGCGCGTCGGACAACGGCATGAGCAACACCTTTCCGAAAATCTCG
This sequence comes from Acidobacteriaceae bacterium, assembly GCA_030038115.1. Lineage (GTDB taxonomy): Bacteria > Acidobacteriota > Terriglobia > Terriglobales > Acidobacteriaceae > Palsa-343. The sequence goes on from JASHPM010000220.1 coordinate 5,409, forward strand.
CCGGACGGCAAATGGATTGTCTTTGTCGAATGCCACAACGGGCAGCTGATGCGTCCCGACAGCCAGCTCTTCATCGTGCCCTTTGCCGGAGGCGCCGCCCGCCGCATGCGCGCCAACACCAGCCGCATGAATTCCTGGCACAGCTTCTCGCCCAACGGGCGATGGATGGTCTTCGCCTCCAAGGCGCGCTCCGCATACACGCAGATGTATCTCACGCACATCGACGCGGACGGCAACGACAGCCCCGCGATCGTCATCGACAACACAACCGCCGCCAATCGCGCCGTCAATCTGCCGGAGTTCGTCAACATCGCCGGCGATGGCATCGAGGGGATCGAGGTACACGTCGTGGATGAGCCAAAACCCGCGGGACGGACCGGCCGATGAGACCGGCGAGCCGGTGGTCCTGCGCCCTGGCCGCGGCGTTGCTGCTCACGCCCCGGCCGCTGCTTGCCCAAAACTGCGCGACCCCGCCATCGATGAAGGCCCAGCTCGAAGGAAATCCCTCGGCGGATACCTT
>JASHPM010000221.1 GCA_030038115.1 Acidobacteriaceae bacterium
CCAAACAGCACCACCGCGTCGATGCTCTCGCGTCCCTGGCGCGTCCAGTACGCTTCGGCGCTCAGGTTGAGCCACAGCGCGAATTCGTCCAGGGTGAGCGCCGCGCCCATCCCGAAGCAGATCGAAATCAGGCGGCTGGCGAACAGCGAACCCGGCGTCGAGCGGTTGCCCCACTCCGCCAGCTCCGCGTAGCCCACCCCCAGCAGCAGCAAAATCCCCCACACCAGGTGGTGAATATGCCGTCCGCCCACCATCACCCAGCCAAACGGTCCCACGTGGTGAACAATGGCGTAAACCAGCAGGCGCACGCCCAGGAAGGTGATGAAAAACGTCACCGCGGCCAGAAACAGCCGCCGCCGCGGCCGGTCCGGGATGCGTTCGTGCAGGATGCGTCCGGCACGCGTCAGGTGCAGCAGCAGTAGCAGCGCGACCGCGCAGCTAACCATGAACAGCAGCAAAATCAGGACTCCGCTCAGATGCATAGGCCTCCATTCTCGCCCCGTACGCCGGGATGCGCGCCGCCCCTATAATCAAACTGGGACACTTTTTCCTGGACCCCCGGAACCACTCACTTGAGCGACGAGATCATCATCCGCGGCGCGCGGACCCACAACCTGAAAAACATCGACTGCGAGATCCCCCACGGAAAGCTGACCGTCGTTTCCGGCGTTTCCGGCTCCGGCAAGTCGTCGCTCGCCTTTGACACCATCTATGCCGAGGGCCAGCGCCGCTACGTCGAATCGCTCTCCGCCTATGCCCGCCAGTTCCTGGAGCGCATCGAGAAGCCCGACGTCGACCTCATCGACGGTCTCGCGCCCGCCATCGCCATCCGCCAGAAAAACTCCACCCGCAACCCGCGCTCCACCGTCGCCACCGCCACCGAAATCTACGACTACATGCGGCTTCTGTGGGCGCGCTGCGGTGTCGTTCACTGCATCGTCTGCAACGGCATTGTCCGCCGCGACACTGTCGACGAAATTGCCTCGAAAATCCTCGCGCTGGGGGAGGGAACACGCCACCACCCCACGGCGTCAACACCGGACGTCGTGGGGGCCCCGGTTCGCCTCCACGCGCTGTTTCCCGTCCAGCCCATTGAGATGCAACCGGCGCAGCCGGGCGCCGGCGCCGCGTCAGACGCCGCAAAGCCCGCGCGTCGGACACGGAAAACCGCCGACAAGCCCGCGGAAAAGCCTGCCGGCGCGTTGTCTGACGTGCTGCGCGAGCGTCTCGGCGACCTGCGCAAGCGGGGCTTTAACCGCCTCTACCAAAACGGCAATATTTACGAATTCTCCACACCCGAGTCGCTGCTCGAAATCAACTTCGCGCTGCCCGCCTACGTTCTTGTCGACCGCATCGCCGTCTCGTCGGACAATCGCGCCCGCATCGTCGACGCCGCCGAGATCGGCTATCGCGAATCCGGCGAAATCCTGTTTGAAGTGCTGGCCCCGCGGGCGGACGCGGCTTCGCCGGTGCTGGCCGCACGGGCGGACGCGGCTTCGCCGCAAAACCAACCAGACCCGGATGCTGCACGCGGCCCGGAGCGGGAGCGGCTCCGCTTCTCCTCGGCCTTCGAATGCAAAACCTGCCATCGCCAATACCGCGAGCCGGAGCCCAGCCTGTTCTCGTTCAACAATCCTTACGGCGCGTGCCCGCGCTGCCAGGGATTCGGCAACACCATCGACTTCGACCTCGACCTCATCATTCCCGACAAGTCGAAGACCCTCGACGAAGGCGCGATCGACCCCTGGAATCGCCCCAAATACCGCTCCTGGCTGAATGACCTGCGCCGCGTGGCGCGCCAAAACGGCATCCCGCTCGACGTTCCGTGGTGGGACCTGACCCGGGAGCAGCAGGCCTTCGTCCTCGACGGGCGAGGCTCGTTTCCCGGCGTGCATGGCTTCTTCGCATTGCTGGAACGCAAGAAGTACAAGCTCCACGTGCGCGTCATGCTCAGCAAGTATCGTGGCTACGCGCTCTGTCCGGAATGCAAAGGCCAGCGGCTGCGCGCGGAAGCACGCGCGGTCCGCCTCCGCGACGACGGCGGCGAAGGCCGCAACATCTGCGAGGCGGCGGCGCTCACCATCGGCGAAGCGGCGCGCTTCTTTTCCGCGCTCACGCTCACGCCCATGCAGGAGGAAATCGCCGGCAGCATTCTCGAAGAAATTCGCCAGCGTCTGACATTTCTGGATGCTGTCGGACTCGACTACCTCACCCTCGACCGCCTCGCCTCCACGCTCTCCGGCGGCGAATCGCAGCGCATCCAGCTGGCCACCTCGCTGGGCTCGCGCCTGGTCGGCGCGCTCTATGTCCTCGACGAGCCGTCCATCGGCCTGCATCCGCGCGACACATCGCGCCTCATCCGCATCCTCGACGAGCTCCGCGACCTCGGCAACACCATCCTCGTCGTTGAGCACGACGCCGACGTGCTTCGCGCCGCCGACTACCTGCTCGACCTCGGTCCCGGCGCGGGCGAGTTCGGCGGCAAAGTCCTGGCCGCCGGTTCGGTCCAGGAAGTCGCCGCCAATCCCGCCTCCATCACCGGCCGCTATCTCAGCGGTCATCTCACCATTCCCGTTCCGGCTCGCCGCCACACGCCCGGCTCGCAAAAAGAATGGCTGCGCCTGAAGGGCGCGCGCGCACACAACCTCAAAGGCATCGACGTGGACATCCCCCTCAACCTGCTCGTCGCCATCACCGGCGTTTCCGGTTCCGGCAAGTCGACGCTGGTCCACGAAGTGCTGTACAAGGCGGTCGCCCATCGCCTGGGGCGCATCGAGGGCGGCGATCCCACCGGCGTCTATAAGGACATCAAAGGTGTGGAGCGCCTCAACGACATCGTCCTCGTCGACCAGACGCCCATCGGCCGCACGCCGCGCTCCAATCCCGTCACCTACATCAAGGCCTTCGACGCCATCCGCGAGCTGTTCGCCGCGCAGCCCGAGGCGCAGCGCCGCGGCTACACCGCCGGCCACTTCTCCTTCAATGTCCCCGGAGGCCGCTGCGACGTCTGCGAAGGCGACGGCACGGTCACCGTCGAGATGCAGTTCCTGGCTGACGTCGAGCTGCCCTGCGAGGAGTGCGGCGGCAAACGCTACAAAGCCAGCACCCTCGAGATTCACTACAAAAACCGCAGCATCCACGACGTGCTGCAGATGACGGTGCGCGAGGCCCTGCGCTTCTTCGTGGGCCATCCGAAGATCGTCGACAAGCTTGCGGTGCTGGAGGAAATCGGCCTGGGGTACGTGCGCCTCGGCCAGTCCGCCACTACGCTTTCCGGCGGGGAAGCGCAGCGCGTCAAGCTGGCCGCGCACCTGGCGGCCGTGCGCTCCGAAGGCCGCGTGTCGGACAAGTCGTCCGACGGCAGGAAGGGCGGCAGCCGCGTCCTCTACATCCTCGACGAGCCGACCACCGGCCTGCACTTCGACGACGTGGGCAAGCTGCTGGTCGCCTTTCGCAAGCTCATCGACAGCGGCGGTTCGCTGGTGGTCATCGAGCACAACCTCGACATCATTAAGTCGGCGGACTGGGTCATCGACCTCGGACCCGAAGGCGGCGATGCCGGCGGCCAGGTAGTCGCGACCGGCACGCCGGAAGCGATCGCGAACAACGAGCTTTCGCATACCGGGCAATGGCTCGGTCGCATGCTCGCCGGCCATGCCGGCGCTGAAATGGCGCCCGCAACCGAAAGCGAAGTCTTCCAGTGAAACCGTTCCCGATGCTCCGGGCCGGCCTCGGCGTCCCCCGGCGCCAAATGTCCGACACGCGGTTTTGCCGGTGGCAGACAGCCTTTTGCCTGGTCGCGTTTCTTGGCCTTTCCGCCGCCGTCCTGGCCCAGCCCGTTCCGCTCCCTCCCGGCACCAGCACCAGCGACCAAACCCAGGACCAGCCAAAGCAGCAGGCGTCCGACCCCCTCGCAGACATCGAGTCCGCCATTGAGGCGAGGAACTACACCCTCGCCGCCAGCCGCCTCGAGATCTACCTTTCCGTTCACCCGTCCGACGCCCGCGCTCTCTTCGACCAGGGCTATATAGAGGACGCCCAGGGCCGCACGGATGCCGCCGAGGGCTGGTATCGCAAGGCCATCGCAGCCGACCCGAAACAGTTCGAATCGCGCCTCGCGCTCGGGCTTTTGCTCGCAGCCAAAGCCGGCCCCAGCGATGACCAGGCCGCCCGCGAGCAGCTCCAGGCCGCCGTGCAACTCGATCCCAACCCACCCAATCCCGGAGCCAAAGCCCAGGCCGATCGCGCCCTCGCGCGGCTGCTGCGCTCCTCCGACCCCACCGGCGCCCGCGATGCCCTGGTCGACGCCCTCAAGCTGACCCCGGAAACTCCGTCGGACACACTGCTGGCCGCCGAGATTGCCGAGTCCGCCGGTGACTTCGAGATCGCCGAGCAGGAATACCGCCAGGCTCTCCAGGCCGATCCCGCCTCGTCCGACGCCGCGGCAGGCCTCGCCCACCTGCTCATCGCCGAAAAGCGCTACGCGGACGCGCAGCCGCTTGTGGAAGCCGCGCTGCGCCGCGATCCCGACGATCCGGCCCTCAACGCCCAGCTGGCCGCCATTCTCAACTCCCAGGGCAAGCCGGCAGACGCGCTCGCGGTCCTCGAAAAGCTGCACAAGCTTCAGCCCGACAGTGCCTCCGTCACCTCCATGCTGGCGGATGCCGACATGCAGGCCGGCAAGCTCGACGAAGCCAACACCCTGTACCAGCAGCTTCTCGCCCGGAACCCCAGCGATCCGGCGCTCCTCGATGCCCAGGGGCAGGTTCTCATCCGCCTCCAGCGTTACCCCGAGGCCATCGTCAGTTTCCGCAAGGCTGTGGCGGCCCAACCCGGCGACGCGGACGCCTGGTCCGGGATCGCCTTTGCCGCGTCCGAGACGCATCAGTACCAGGACGAGCTCGCCGCGCTTTCCATGCGATCAAAATATGCGCCGGAGAACCCGGCAACCCTGTTCCTGTGGGCAACAGCGTACGATAATCTTCATCAGAGTAAGGCAGCGGCGGATTATTACCATCGCTTCCTCGCCGCTGCCCAGGGAAAATACCCGGACCAGGAGTGGCAGGCGAAGCACCGGCTGGCCGCTCTCGGCAAATGAGCGGTGCTTAACGTCGTTTTCCGCGGTTTGTGTTGGAGGTTTCCCAGGGCATAGACCGCCCGTTACTTTGGAATGACGGTCTGCCCGGCTAACACTTTGGGGGCTAGCGCAAACCTCGGAATGTGGAGTATTGTTTTCGGAACAATCTCCCCCGGAGGTGCGTCGTGCGGTTCGTCGCCGTTGTCGCCGCTGTCATCCTTCCCGCCTCCCTCGCCTGGGCCCATGGCATGGACGATCGCGTGCCCGATGCGCGCGAACTGGCTGACCTCCAGGCAAAGGCTGCGACTGCTTCTCCCAGCGAACAGCCCTATATTTATGCCGAGCTGGTGCATTCCATGACCGAGATTGCCACGGCTCAGTTTCAGGCCGGAGACCAGGCCCATGGCTCTGCTTCTCTGAAGGCCGCGCAGGGCTACGCGGGCAAGATTCAGATGAACCTGCTGCGCGACGCCAAGAAGCTCAAGAGCGCCGAGATTCTCATCCGGCACACCGCCTTCCGGTTGAAGGAGCTGATGACCGGCGCATCGCTCGACGATCGTCCGACGCTGGAAGCCACCATTCAGCAGCTGAATCAGGTGCAGTCGGAAATGATGTTGCAGATCTTCCGCCGCTGAGCTGCGCGGCGCCCCTCGGGGCCTGATTCGGAGCAAGGCCGCAATCGAGGCGCACATCAATCGCTGCAAATGCCCGCTTTTTCCCTGCGCAATCCACATCCTTTCAACAGACCCCGCGTGCCCCGCGGGCAGTATTCATCGGGCGATAACAAAATGCGGTGCATGCGCGGGCGAAAAAATGCCCGTTTATTCGCTTCATTTTCTCCATTGCCAACCGGGGCCGGCGTCCGTACTCTGACGTGGCGTTTCGAAAGGGACGTTGACATTGTTTTAGCTGAAAACTGAATTGGAACGGTAACGCGGCCTTACCGGCGCCTTCGCCGCTCGCCATCATTCCGCGAACATTTCGGAACCAGCGCGAGCCGCGGTGAGAAAGCCCAAAGCCCGGCGTTCTGTTCCCCCCGCATCCTGCGTCTCGGCGGGCAGGAGGTGTCGTGCGCTCAGGGCAAGCCAGGCGACGGCGCGCAAGACCGGGACGTCAGGATGCGGCCACCACGAACCCTGCTGTCGGACGCGTCTGCCGCGCCTCGATGCCGTACTCCCGCCTGCGCGGGACTGCCAGGATGAAAAAATGAGACCAAAAAAGACAATCCTCTGCGTTGACGATAATGAGCAGGCCCTTGCGGTACGCAAATTTCTGCTGGAAACCCGCGGCGGCTATCGCATCGTGGCCGCCGGCAACGGAAAGGAAGCCGTCGAGCGCTTTCGCCAGGGCGGCATCGACCTCGTTCTCAGCGATCTGGTCATGCCCCACATGAATGGCAACGACATGGTCCGCCGCATGAAGGAAATCGCTCCCGAAGTGCCCATGATCCTCATCAGCGGCAGCGTGAAGTTGTTCGACCACGGCAACTACGCCGACGCCTTTCTTCCCAAAGGATCCTCCTCTCCGGGCGAAATGCTGGAGCGCATTCGCGTCATGATCGCGCGCAAGCGCGGGCCCAAGAAGCCCTTCCGGCCTGGCTACGAGGAGCCGGAAGCGGCGCTCGACCCGCTCGCGCATGCCATCGCTTCCTGATCCGGCGGGGCGTTTTTTTTTTCTCTCTCCAGGAACGCCCGCTCCGCCGGCCGCGCGTATCCTGCCCGGATCGTGGATCGGCAAGTTCAACTTGCCGGTCCATTTACAATCGCTCCTGTGGATGCGATGATTCGCGCCGAGCACCTCGGCAAAGTCTACCGTTCAGGCAGGCTTGATGTTCCGGCGCTGCGCGACGCGACCTTCTCCGTCGAAGCCGGCGAGTTTGTCTCCATCGTCGGACCTTCCGGCAGCGGCAAGTCCACCCTCTTCTATCTGCTCGGCGGCCTCGCCCGCGCTACCAGCGGCAAAGTCTTCATCGGGGGCGTCGATTTCTCCACCCTCGGCGACGCGGAGCGCACCCGCATGAGGCGCGCGCGCATCGGATTCATCTTTCAGAAATTCAATCTGCTCCCCACGCTTACCGCGCGCGCCAACATCGAAATCGCGCACGAAATTGCCGGACGCAGCGAACCCATCGATGAGCAGTTCCTCTCCCATCTCACGGACATGCTCAACATCGGGGGCCGTCTCCCCCACCGTCCCTCCGAGCTCTCCGGCGGCGAACAGCAGCGCGTGGCCATCGCCCGCGCGCTCATCGCGCGGCCCGCCATTGTGCTCGCCGATGAGCCCACCGGAAACCTCGACACGGAAAACTCCGACGCCGTGCTCGAGATGCTTCGCCGCTCCAACCGTGAATTCAAACAGACCGTCCTGATGATCACGCACAATCCCGAGGCAGCCAGCATCGCCGATCGCATCATTCATATGCGCGACGGGCAGATTCGCGGCATCGAACCGGGCCAGGGTTCCGTTGGGCGCCACACCTGGTAGGACCACTGTGCCAACGTAACCGCCGCTTCGTGACAAAGAGGTGACAATCGACTCACCCGTTCGGCCCACAATATTGACGCGCGTGCGTGACATAACGAGTTAGAATTATTAAGGGGACGTACGATCAAAACCCAGGAGAAATGGGAACCACACTCAATCCACACTCCGAGGCCGGCGAAGGCGCAAAACACGGATCCAACGGCTCGAACGGATCCGGCGGATCGCCGGCCAGCATCCAGGACCTGCTCACCGAAAAGGCCAACGATGCCACGCGTGGCCTCGATACCCGCTCGGCCTTAGAGATCGCGCGCATCATTAATCAGGAAGATCACAAGGTTGCGGCCGCGGTCCGGAAGGCGATCCCGGAAATCGCCCTGGTCATCGACATGGTCGCCCACAGCCTGCGCGAGGGTGGACGCCTCATTTATATTGGCGCCGGCTCCAGCGGCCGGCTCGCCGCGCTCGATGCCTGCGAGATTCCCGCGTATTTCTCCACCAGCCCGCAAACCGTGCAGTACATCATGGCCGGCGGACCCAAAGCGCTCGCCTCGCCCGTCGAAGTCAATGAGGATTCCGAAGAGCTGGGCAAGCGCGACATCGCGCGCCGCCGCCCCAGCCGCAAAGACGTCGTCATCGGCCTTTCCGCCAGCGGACGCACCCCCTACGTCGTCTCCGCCGTCGCCTATGCGCGCACCCTCGGCGCCCGCACCGCGTGCATCACCTGCAATCCCAGCACCCCGCTCGGCGACGCCGTGGAAACCGCCATCATTGCCGAGGTCGGTCCCGAAGTCGTCTCCGGCTCCACGCGCCTGAAGGCCGCCACCGCGCAGAAGATGATCACCAACATGATCACCACCGGCGCTATGACGCGGCTCGGCTACGTGTACGAGAACCTCATGGTCAACGTGCACATGCACAACTCCAAGCTCATCGAGCGCGGTATCGGCATCCTCATGCGCGCCTGCGGCGTGGAGCGCGACAAGGCCGTCGAGGTCATCAAGTCCGCCGGACGCAGCGTCCCCGTGGCTCTGGTCATGCTCAAGGCCGGCGTCGACAAGCCCGAAGCGGTGCGCCGCCTCGCCCGCGCCGAAGGCAATGTCCGCCGTGCCATCGAAGACTCCGTGATGGAGATCTGAGCAAAGCTCGGATAATCAGCGAAGACCCCCGTTTTCGAAATCTGAGGAAAGCTCAGGTTCCTCTCGATCTCCGAAGCGCTCACTCCCGGAAATTCACCTCACGCATCCTCCATACTCTGGATCGCCAATCCCCGATTACCGGTCACCGATTAGGTTGGCTCCTCACACGAAAGACGCAATCTCCCGCTTTGCCCCTCCCGCTATACTCACCGCAGCGCTGTCATCGCGCGTCTGGAGATTCTTCCGCGCCGTGTCCGGGCGTGTGCGCAACGCTCATGAGGACTCGTTGCTTTGTTTGCGTCTCTCCGCTTCGTCTGGAATGCCACCAGCGGCCATCGTCTCCGCCCCTGGCGCAGCGAATATCTCAAGTGGCGCATTGAAACCTACTCCGGCATGAAGGCTGAAGAACTGACCGCGCGCGACATCATGGGCTTCGTCTGGCGCGAGAAGGGAAACCTCCTGCGTTTCCTGCACTGGACCGATCGCATGGACGCATGGAAAAAAGCCGGAACCA
>JASHPM010000222.1 GCA_030038115.1 Acidobacteriaceae bacterium
ATCGGCAGATACGCGCCGTAGTAAACGTTGTTATGCACCGGATACAGCGTGTCGCCGTGCAGCGCGTGGTTGGCGATGTAGCACGCCAGAAACAGCGAGCTGAAGACGAACGCCGTCATCATGCTGGCGCGATGTGCCGCAATGCGATGCGTGCGAATGAAATAAAAGCCAACCAGCAGCGCGATGGCGCTCAACCCGTTGAACAGCGCATTCAGATTCGGCAGAAACGTGTAGCGCACCGCCGCCGCGTCCGACGCCGGATGCACATAGATCAGCCAAAACAGAAACAGCGTGGCAACCAGGCTGACCCCAATGATGATCGCGACCGGGGCTGTCGCAGCCGGCTTCGGCTTCGGACTGAGTTTCGGGCTGCTGGTTGCTGTCGTCATTGAGTCGTGTCCTGCTCCTGGCTTCTGGCTTCTGGCTTCTGGCTTCCGGCTTCTGGCTTCCAGCTTCCAGCTTCCTGCTTTACTTCGCGTTCAGCATCAGCGCGGTCAGCAGCAGCGGCAGATAAATCACGCTCACCTTCAGCAGGTCGCGCGCATACATTCTCGATTCGGTCTCGCTGCGCGCCCGCACGATCCTGGTAAAGCGAATCGTGTAGCCCAGGTAGACCAGCCCCAGCGCCAGCGCCAGACCCGCATAAACCTTCCCATCCATGTGCAGCCAGAACGGCAGCAGGCTCGCCGGAATCATCAGCACCGCGTAGGTCAGCGCCTCCAGCGCCGTGGACCATCCGTCGGGCTGCGCCACCGGCAGCATGCGTATGCCCGCGCGCGCGTAATCCTCGCGGTAAAGCCACGCAATCGACATGAAGTGCGGGAACTGCCAGACAAAGAGAATCGCGAACAGCGCCACGCCCTGCCACTCGATCACGCCTCGCGCCGCCGTCCAGCCCAGCAGGGGCGGCATGGCTCCGGGAAACGCTCCAATGAACGTCGCCAGCGTCGTAAAGCGCTTCAGCGGCGTGTACACCGCGACGTAGAGAAACGCCGTCAGCAGCGTCAGGCCGCCGGTGACGAGATTCGTTTCGCGGGTCAGCCACAGCGTTCCCGCAACAATCGCCAGCAGGCCGATCGTGATCCCGTGCGCCAGGCCGATGCGGCCCGTCGCCATCGGCCGATTCTCCGTCCGCACCATCTTCGCGTCCAGCCGCCGCTCAATCGCCTGGTTCAGCGCGGCCGCACCCGACGACACCACGCTGATGCCGATCAGCGTCTCCAGCAGGCCCGGCTGGATGCTGCTGATGCCCGACCGCATCGACCCCAGGTAGAACCCCGCCCACCCGGTCAGCGTCACCATCAGCGTCACGCGCAGCTTGAACAGCTCGCGATAATCCACCAGCAGCGACGCGGTCTCGCCCGCCCTCGGCGCATGCAGATGCGGATGCGGGCCGTGCTCGGCGGAGACAATGGGCTCAAGGCCGGATGAGGCCGATGTCACAACCATGCGGCTCCCATAGAACGGCCAGCGCGGCGATTGGAAGAAAAGTGCATGGAGAAAGGGGCTGCGGAGATTGGCAGGGACAGCCTGTCTTCATGATACAAGGCGTAAACCTGGCTGACGAGCACAACGCGATGCTCGGCAGAATTCCTAATCCGTCCCCGGCGGGCTCGCCGCCGCCGGATGCGGCTCCACAATAATGTTCTCCTCATGCACGGCATATTCCTTCAGCACCACGGCCACCAGCACCGCCGTCGGAACCGCCACCATGGCTCCGATGATCCCCGCCAGCGACGAGCCGATCAGCAGCGCAATCAGAATCGTCAGCCCCGCCAGGTCCACCTGCGTCTTCATAATGCGCGGCGTCAGCCACGTGTTTTCAACCTGCAGGTAGACGAAATAGAAGATGAGCACGCCCGCGACCTTGCCCCAGGAATCCAGCGCCGCTACCAGCACCACCAGCGAAACGGAAACCAGGGCGCCGGCCACCGGAACCAGATTGAAAAGCCCCATGATTACCCCCAGCGCGTACGCATAACGGACGCGCAGCAGAGCGAAAGCGATGGTGCTGCACACGCCGATAATCAGCATCAGCGTCCCCTGGCCCAGCAGCCAGCGCCCCATGCGCGCCGAAGCGCGTGCCAGCGTCTGATCCAGGCGCAGCCGCCGCTCCACCGGAAACAGCGACAGGAACCACGCGTAGGCGTCGTCGCCTTCCAGGATGAAGTACACCGTCAGCACCATGCCGGCAATCACCCGCACCATGGCCCCGGCCCAGTCGCTCGCAAAGCGAACCACATAAGTAGCCAGATTGGCCGTCAGGTCCTGGATTTTTTCCTGCAGCGCGTCCAGATCGATGTCGCGCAACACCGGCAAGTTCTGGGTGCGAGCAAAGAACTGCGGACCCCGCTGCGGCAGCTCGCGGATAAACTCCCGCAGATCCCTGAATGCCGGCCGCAGCGCGAAGGCAAAGAAGACCGTCAGGCTTCCCGCCGTCAGCAGGACGATGATCAGGACAGCCGTTCCCCGGCCCGGATGCCACTTGCCAATGTGCAGCTTCATCACGCCCCGCACCAGCGGCATCAGCACCACGGCGAACAGCGCGCTGACGTAGATCACCACCAGCACGTCCTGCAAAATGTAGGCGAAATAAAGCGCGATCCCCACGCCAAAGGCAAACAGAATGATGGCGCGCGGGTCCATCGGTTTCGTCGAGGTCATGCGGGCACTCCCGGCTTGCCGCTTGTTCCCGCTGACGAACCCACGGCTTCGCGCTGCCCACTTCCCTTTTCCAGCTCAAGCTTCCGCAGGATGCACTCCACCACCGCCTTCGGCGAGAGTTCGGCGGTCTCGACCGTCAGATGCGCCTGCCGATACCAGGGAAGACGCTGATTCCAGCGCTCCGCCAGGCGAGCGCGGTCCGCCAGCACCGGACGCACCGGACCCCCAGCGTGCTCCGCACAGCGCGCGATCATCGTTTCCAGCGGTGCTGCAAGAAAGATGATCGGGGTATCGGTCAGCGCCGCGAGGGATTCGCGCGTCACCGCCATTTCCAGTGCGCCGCCGCCCAGCGCCAGAACGATATGTTCCCGGGAGCTGACATCCCGGATCGCGGCGGCTTCCAGCTCGCGAAACGCGCCCTCGCCCCTGCGCTCGAAAACCTCCCCGACCGTCATGCCTGCGCGCTCTTCCACCACGCGATCCGAATCGACAAAATCCCAGCCCAGGCGCTCCGCCAGCAGCGCGCCCACAGTGGTCTTGCCCGCGCCCATAAAGCCGGTGAGGATAATTCGGGATGAATTGGCCGGAAACCGTGCCGGCGGCACCGTCGCCCCGCTCATGCTTTGCTGATTATATGAACGCCAGGCGGACCAGACTGCGTTTATTTCCGCGCCACGGTGGCTGGCGGTTCCGGCTTGTCCCGGCTGATCGCCTGCTGGATGTGGTTCCATACCGCGGGGCTGGGATCGTGAATCGGCAGCAGCAGCCGGGCCTGCGACGCGATGTATTCAAGGTCGCGCACCAGCGCCGCGCAGTTCTCGCAGCTCTTCAGATGCTCATGGCCGGCGAGGTCCTCATGGGACTCGAACAGCTCGGGAAGGGCGTCCTGGAATTCGGCACAGGTCATGGTCTTGTCCATGGCGCGCAGCACAATCACGCGATCTGCTCCTTCCGCTGCCCCGTCCGCAGCAGGTCGCGCAGCTTCATCCGCGCTTTGTGCAGCTGCGACTTGCTGTTCCCGATGGAGCAATCGAGCATCTCCGCTATCTCATTATGCTCGTACCCCTCTACGTCGTGAAGCACAAAAACCAGGCGGTATCCAGGAGGCAAATTCTCAATCGCCCGTTCCAGCGTCACGCGGTCGATCGATCCCGACAGCATCAGATCCCTCGCCCCGATGTCTTTGCGCGGTCCATCGTCCTGCGCAGGCTCCAGCGTCTCCTCCAGCGATACCTGCGGCAGTCCCTTGCGGCGCAGATGCATCAGCACTACGTTGACCGCCAGCCGGTGCAGCCAGGTGGAAAACGCCGAGTCTCCGCGGAAGGTCCCGATCTTGCGATAGAGCTGGAGAAAAGCTTCCTGCGTCAGATCCTCCGCCTCGCCTATGTTGCCCAGCATGCGCAGGCACAGCGAATACACCCGCCGCTTGTGCATCGCATATAAAGTCTCGAAGGCCCGCGCGTCACCCTCGCGCGCCTGATCGATGGCCTCCTGCTCCCCCGCAATCGGCGGATTGCGCCGCACGTGCTGCTGTGCCGGTCGTGGCTGTGTCGGTCCCGCCATTAAAACAAAACTCTCTCCAGTAATTGTTCCATGGGTCGACGCTTTCTTCTGCGCGTTCAGGCTCATATAGCGAACTTTTCCGGGGAAAAGCAGTATGGCTCTTCGACGCAGTTCCGGACGCCGGGGGTTGCTTCCGGCGGGGAAGGAAAACCGATTGGGGGAGGTAACACGCCCTCGGGGCGCACAGCCGGTCGCGTGCGTCCTGGGGCGATTGAGGAAGAATCTAGCGCCCGAAAAATCCGGCGTTCTTCTCGGCGAAGCTTTGCCACTTCTCCGGCAGATCGTCGGCCGCAAAGATCGCCGACACCGGGCACACCGGCACGCACGCGCCGCAGTCAATGCATTCCACCGGATCGATGAAAAGCTGATCGGCCTCGGCGTGCTTCGCCTCGTCCTTCTTGGGATGGATGCAGTCCACCGGACACGCGTCGACGCAGGCTGTGTCCTTGGTGCCGATGCAGGGTTCCGCAATCACGTATGCCATGAATTCCTCTTCGCCAGTCGTAGTGACAACGGATCATTCTAGCAGGGCTCGGCGGGGCAAAAACAGGCGCAGCCCGGCGCAGAAATAACTTCGGGAATCAGCCGGCGTTCGTGGGACTCGTTCAGCTCGGCCGGCTCGCCCGTGCCGCCGCAAACTCCGCCGGCGTCGGAATCGGATGCAGCCCTCGCCCCGCAAACATATCCGCGAACTGCGCCTGCAGCTCCTCGTGCAGCCATCCGTTCGTCGCCAGAATCTCGCTGCTGTCCAGCCGGAAAGGCGTGCCGTCGAATCGGGTGATTTTTCCGCCCCCCTCCTGCACCAGCAGCGCCCCCGCCGCCGTATCCCATGGATTCAGATGGAACTCCCAGAACCCATCCACCCGGCCGCACGCCGTGTACGCCAGATCCAGCGCCGCCGACCCCGCCCGCCGTACCCCGTGCGAACGCAGCGTCAGCTCCTGATAAAAATGGATATTCGGGCTCAGGTGCCGCTTGCGGCTCGGGAATCCCGTCGCCAGCAGCGCCTCTGCCAGCTGCTTCGTCCCCGAGACACGCACTCTTCGCCCATTCAGCCAGGCGCCCTGTCCCTTCTCCGCGCTGAACATATCGTCTCGCGTCGGATCGTAAACAACTCCGGCGATCAGTTCGCCATCTTCCCCTGCCGCCAACCCTGCCGGACGGTGCTCCAGACCCAGTGAGACGCTGAAAACCGGAAATCCATGCGCGAAATTCGTCGTGCCATCCAGCGGGTCGACGTACCACCGGTATTCGCTGTCAATCCGCTGCCGCACACCTTCTTCACCGTAGATTCCTTCCCCCGGAAAAGCCGCAGTCAGCCGCTCGGTAATGAGCCTCTCTGAAGCGCGATCGGCCTCCGTCACCACATCCACGTCGCCTTTGTACTCGGTCGCCACTCCGCGCTCGAAATAACTCCGGAGCAGCGCGCCGGCTTCGAGAGCAATTTCTGCT
This sequence comes from Acidobacteriaceae bacterium, assembly GCA_030038115.1. GTDB lineage: Bacteria > Acidobacteriota > Terriglobia > Terriglobales > Acidobacteriaceae > Palsa-343. Next base: position 5,680 of record JASHPM010000222.1, read on the forward strand.
GCGCGCGCGGCAATCTCCAGCTGTTTCGGAACGCGCCCCTCGCTCACTGCTCGTCCTCGCCCGCGGACTCCGCGGCCGGAGCCTTGCGAACCCGCTGACGCCCGCTGCGCCCGTTTTCGGTGATCGTCCGAATCTGGTGCTTATAGATAAAGAGATTCGGCTTGCCCTCGCGCGTCAGGCGGATCATGCGGTCGTCGAAGTACTCAATCCACCCGGAAACCGTCTCGCCATCCCGCAGCTTCACATGCACTGGAACCTGCCGCTCGCTCAGCGAACGCAGATACAGCGCTTCCTGTCCAGTTTCGCCAGGGGGTGCGGTTTTCTGCCGGCGGCGGGAGGGGTGGTCAGTCGGCATACTTGCATTCTACCAACTGGCCTTCCGCTCGCTTTCCGCCCAGGCTTCTTGCTGATCGTCTTTTGCTACTGGCTACCGGCTTCCAGCTACCGGCTTCCTGCTTCCAGCTTCCAGCTTCCAGCTTCCGCCTTCCAGCTTCCGGCTAGTCCTTATCCAGCAGCAGCGACAACAGCATGTGCAACAGCGCCAGCACAAGGGCGCCAATCAGCGCTGCCGTCCAGGTCGCAACATAAAACCCGGGTACAACATTCCCCGCCAGCTTCAGGATCAATGCGTTGATCACCAGGAAGAACAAACCCAGCGTCAGAATCCCCAGCGGCAGCGTGATGAGCTTCAGCAGCAATCCCAGCGTCATGTTGAGCAGCCCGATCACCAGCACCGCTACCAGCGCCGCCGTAATGCTGCGCACATGGAACCCTGGCACCAGCCTTGCGGTAACTAACAGAGCGAACGCATACAACAGCCACTTCAGCAGCAACCGCACCATGCAGTCGAACCCCTTTCTGTCCGGTCTTGCCGGGAGTGGCCACCAGCTTACGCTATGATCCGCTTACGAGGAAAAGAATTGCGCCCCCTCCTCCGCATTCCCCGTCCCCTCCGGCGGCTCTTTCGCGCCGCCGCGCTTCCATTCGCCCTCGGCGCTCCTCTCTGTGCGTTCCAGCAATCCCCCGCGCCCCCGCTCCCCGATGTCCCCACTCTCATCCAGCAGGTGCGCGACCACCAGCGCCAGATGGAATCCGTCCAGGAGAACTACACCTTCCACGAGGTCGACGTCAGTCAGGAGTTAAACAAAAACGGCAGCGTCAAAAAAACTGAATCGGAGGAATACGAAATCTTCTTCGTTAACACGCACGAGGTTCACCGCCTGATCAAAAGGGACGGCAAGCCGCTCGACCCGGATCAGGAGAAGAAAGAGCAGGACCGCGTTACAAAATACGTCGAAAAAGCGCAGCAGACCCCGCCCGGCCAGGCCCCCAACGGCGAAATCGTCATCAGCGTGGGCCGCATTCTCGCCATGGCCAAAGTCTCCAGCCCGCGCCGCGAAATGCTCGACGGCCGCAGCACCATCGCCTTCGACTTTGTCGGCGATCCGCATGCGAAAGCCCGCAACATCGCCGAAGAGGCTGCCCGCCATACCTCCGGCACCTTCTGGATCGACGAGCAGGACCGCCAGGTGCGCCGCCTCGTGGCCCATCTCACCGACAATGTCCACGGCGGCTTCGGGCTCTTTTCACTCAACAAGGGCAGCAATCTCACCTTCGACCAGAAGCTCGTCAACAACGAGCTCTGGTTGCCCACCAGCGCCAACCTCAACATCGTCGCGCACGCCGTCGGCATCTTCGCCTTTCGCGCCGACGTCCAGGTCACCGATAACGACTACAAAAAATTCCACGCCGAAGCGCAGCAGCAACCCGGCGCCACCGTTGTCCCCGCTTCGCCCCCCGTGCATTGACTCGCCGCTCGCTGTCCGCGAATCTCCGAGCTCGGCTTTCGCCATCTCGCCGTGCCGCCCCATCAATCGAAATACGCGCGCGCCAATGTCTTCATGGAGCTTCCGCTCCACCCTTAAGAAACTGCTTCTGTTACAAATTCTCCGGAGAATCCTTGCGCCGACCGCTCTTCGCTGACCGCTTCTCCGCTGACCGTGTCTTCGCTGACCGTGTCTTCGCTGACCGTTTTTTCGCTGACCGTTTTTTCGCTGACCGTGTCTTCGCTGACCGTGTCTCCGGCTGTCGCGCAACGAAGAAGGCCGCCGTTGTGGCGGCCTGCGTCGGCAATCGCCCCGCTTACTGGGGCTGCACTTCCGGGGCCGGCCGATTTGCGCCGCCCCGCGGCCCACGCTCCTGCATCGCTTCGAACTGCTGCTTCTGCTGATCGTTCAGCG
>JASHPM010000223.1 GCA_030038115.1 Acidobacteriaceae bacterium
GTGGTGGGACCGCCCCTTTGCAAAAGGCATCCACTGGAACGCCGCTACCGCTGCCCATTGGTCCGTGGGACTCGCGTGCCTTGGCGTCGCCACCGGCCTCGGCATCACCCTGGCCGGCAATTTCCTCCCCATGCCCAAAGCGCCGCCCATCCTTGAAGACCTCACCAAATCAGCCGCCGGCGCATGGACCCTCATGGCTTTCGGCGTCACCCTCGCTCCGCTCACCGAAGAGCTCGCCTTCCGCGGATTCCTCCTGCCCAGCCTGGTCAACGCCTGCCGCTGGCTCGAACGCAGGCATATCGTCAGCGACGCCACCGTGCGCACCTTCGGCATCCCGCTCGCCATCGTCCTCACTTCCATTCCCTTCGCGCTCATGCACGCCCAGCAGGTCTCCGACTCCTGGGGACCGGTCCTGCTCATCGGCTGCGTCAGCATCATCCTTTGCATCATTCGCCTCGCCACGGACTCCGTCGCCGCCGGCGTCGTCGTCCACTGCGCCTACAACCTCACCCTTTTCTCCGGCCTCCTCATCCAAACCGACTGGTTCCGCCACCTCGATAAACTCAAAATGTAGGAGGCAGCTGGGCGTCACCTGGTAAGGCTCAGGACGTAGGCGGGACCGTATCGATCGGTTACAGCCATCAGGGCTACCGCTCCTGCACCGGCAGGTCCTCGATGCCCTCCATGAACTCCTCCGAGGCCACAGGACCCGAAGCCAGGTACGCGGACCAGTCATCCGGGCGCGCAGACAGGACGACGTCATCGCCCTGCTTCCGAATGAAGACCTCCTTGGTGTTGAACTGGAACTCCTTCGGCAAACGAACCGCCTGACTCCGGTTGTTCATGAAAATCCTGGCTTTGCGCTGCATGGAAGACCCCCGGAACTTGCGCCATATCCATAAGTATGTGCCACGTCCTTCGAGATCGCGCCGCCCGGATTCGTCCCCCTGCTATCCTGCCTTAATCCGATCCGGGGCCTGCATTTAAGGGAGCCAGCTATGTTTCGTCTTGCTCACAACTCTGCAAACCAGCGTCTGCAGGATCTTGGCCTGCTCGCCCTGCGCCTGATCGTTCCCACCTCGCTGTTCCTCAAGCATGGCCTCGAAAAGTTCCAGCACTTCCAGGCCATGTCCGCGCACTTCCCTAACCCGCTCCACATCGGACCGGTCCCCAGCCTCATCTTCGCCCTCATCGCCGATGGCATCTGCATGCCGCTGCTCGTCCTCGGCCTCCTCACCCGCTGGGCGGCGCTCTGGGAGCTGATCAATTTGTTTGTTGCCTGGGCTTTCGTCCATCACTTCGCCTTCTTCGGCCGCGGCGCCGACCACGGCGAGCTCGTAGTCGTCTACATGGGAGTGATGCTCACACTTTTTATCGCCGGCCCCGGCAAGTACTCCATCGACGCGCATCGGCACTGAGCTGCCCACATCCGCACAAAGCGATGGCTCGGGTTATTACGACTATGATTGGTGGTGGAATGTAACTGAAACCTACAGGACCTGCCACTCCCCCGGTTAAGAGGTGTCCCGATGACGCAAAGCCTGTCAGGTTTCAGCTGCGCCGTTGTGGCGCTGTCTGGTCTAAGTCTTTTTGCGCAGCCCCGAGCGGTGTCCATATGCGCCGTCCAGGTGAGGCAGGGCGAAGACTACATCCAGGACACCGGGATGGATGCGAGAGCGCTGGGAAAAGTCCTTTCCGCGCAATCGCTCTCGGACGGCAGCAGACTCGAGGTCGCCGTCGTCACCGGCGTACCCCAAAAAGAGCTAAGCTCAGATATCGAGCGTCACGGCTGCCGATATGTCGTGGAGATGTGGCGGCACGAGAGTGCCGACGTCCCCCCGCCCGCTGGAATACCCTATTCCTCCAGCCTTCCGTCGGGAGGATCGTCAGCCTCCTACTACAGTTCGATCGGAGACCGCGATGCCATTCTCTTCTCTATGAGAGAAGCGAACTCCACGAAGAGCATTGTGCATGCCTCCGCACCGCCTCTCACCCACTACGGCAAAGATCACACGGTTGTCTTCAATCCGTATACATATTTCTCTAAGAAGATCATTCAAGAGCTTAATAAACGGGAGCCAAAACAGTAGTCAGTGCTCGAAATACAATGGGGGGCCCTCGGAAAATTGGCGGTGCCGACCCCAGCCCGCCGCTGAATTTCCACGCTCCCGGCTCCACGTTACCGGCTCCCGGCTTGCCCTTCGGTTATCTGCCTTCTCCGCCTCGCACGCTGTAATCTGCAGCCATGAACGACATCGGCCGGCTCTTTCAGGCATTCGTCGCCCCCGCCATCTTTTTCTCTGCGACGGCTCTGTTCATCCTCTCCATCAACGTTCGCCTCATGGGCATTGTCAGCCGCCTGCGGCAATATGTTCGCGCGCGGCATGAAGCGGTCAAGAACGACCGCACCCTGGAAGCCGAAGCGTGTACCGCGCAGATCGAGTCAATGGAAAAACGGGCAGAGATGATTCGCCGCACGTTTCTGCTCAGCCTCATCGCTCTGGTGGGCACCCTGATTTCCTGCCTGCTGCTCGGCTTCGGCCTGTACTGGAAGTGGGCTGCGTTTGCCGCCGCGGCGGTTTTTGTTGCTGCCATGATTGCCCTTCTGGCCGGCGTTCTCTACTACATTCGCGAGGTCACGCTCGCTCTCAGTTCGGTCCGCCAGGAGGCCGGCGACGAACGCTTCGAATTTCCGGAATCCTCCCCCGATCCGCGCGACCACAGGTTCTTTTGAGCGGCTGCTGTGCAGTTGTCCTGCAGAGCGCGAACCCTGCGATCAGGAAAGGCGGGATGTTCCACCGGTTCGGTCGAAGAGGAACTGCCATGACCTGTCCAGGTACACCCAGCGCTGTTTGCCAAACCAGCTCGTAGGAATCGCCGGAATGTGCAGCAAAGTGTGGCCGCGCTCGCACGCCAGTTCGGCCCCGTTCCAGCCAAGGAAGGTTTGCGATGGTTGTCCGACGTTAACTCGATGGGCCATCGGTCTCAGGCATATCGGGCATCGCCGCTGCTGATCCCGATAAGCCCAGCACAGACCACAAAGAGATATCGCAAAAGCAGATCCCGCCTGTAGGTAAATGGAAAAAGGTGAAGAGGATTTGAGGACCAGACAACTCAGGTCCACGCTTACGAAGTAAGCCATGGCCGTCAACACCAGAATCTTGGCGGTCAGGAACCCCCAGGACTGGGTTCTTCTGGCAAATGATGGCCTCTGCGAACGACTGCCATGCTCACCCATGGTGGGGAGCGCAAGGAAAGGCAACACCAGGAACGCCAGCAGAATTCCGCCCACTGACAGCGTCCAGCGCCCCTCGTTGAAATAACCGGCTCGGCTCAGATGACCGGCGACAAATTCCGCGTTGCCGTTTCCAATCGGGGAATCGGATCCTAACAGCCACGCATTCGCCCCTCCCGGAAGGCCCATGGAACTGCCGAACGCAACTCCGGCAACGATGCCATCAACGGAGCCGACACGCAGTTTGGCACCGGCTAAATCTCTCCTGCTCCTGAAAACTCGGTTCCAGGTGTCGCAGCTCAGGACGATTTGCGGCAATTTGTCCGGACTCATCGAATCATGGTCCACAAAACGGATCGGAAGATGGAGCGCAGTGAAGAAATCGGACCCGGCGTGTGCTACGGTCCAATCGGCTCTCGGCACCCCCTTGCCCCGCACCGTCTCCCGCGTAATGGTGTAATGCGAGAAGCCGTCGAAGAACACACGAGTCGCTCCCAGCGACCCTGGCCCGGCTAAAAAATCGGCGGCGCAGTCACACGGAGGAGTGCCTGAATCCGCCGCACGCCACGGATGCACTTTGACGCTGGACATCCCTGCCGCGACGGCAGCTGAGAACTGGGCGATTCCCCATGCCGTCACGAACATCCCTGTCAACAAAGCCAGGCACACCCAGGGCGAACTGCAGGTTCGCGCAACCAGCTGCTGGTTTTGCCATGCTCGCCTCCGAAGCCAGGCAGCGTCCCGATAGGCTCCCATCGAGAAGGCAATCGCTTTTCGAATAGCCCTGGGATCGGGACTCTTTTCAGAAAAGCAGTCTCGCAGCGCATACCTCAGTTCACTCCGCCACTCCTGCGACCATTCCGAACGCCTTTCGGCCGGTACCACCCACGCGGCCATCCACAACAGGCCGAAAAGCGCGCGACGCACCGCAATTTCAGGACCGGAGGCCATCAGGACCTCGCCTCGCCGGTCGGCACCAGCCTCTCAAGCAGCGGATATCTCTTCCTTGATGCTTCTAAAGCTGCTCTCCCCGCCGTCGTCAGCTGGTAATACTTCCGCGGTGGCCGTTGCTCCCGATCCGCGATCGCTTGCCGCTCCCAGCGGGAGCGAATCATCAGATCTTCCTCCATCCGCCGCATCGCTGGATAGACGGTGCCGCTGGGAAGGCCCGTCATTTCCATGATCGAGAAGCCATAGACGAACCCGGCGTCGATCGCCTGCAGAATCAGTCCCGTGATGTGCGTCAGCCTGGGCTCTTTTGCCATGGCTCATTGTAAGCTATGTAGACCTCTACTTGACAACTCATTCGGGAGATTGCTATACCGACTTCTACATAGGTCGTTAAGGAGGAAATCCAGTGAAAGCAACCGCGTTGCTCAGGATTGCCGCCGTTCTGCTTCTCATTGCCGCCGCGGGAAACACTTATGGGCTTCTGAACTTCTGGCACGCTGCCCGGGTCTTACCCCCTGTGCCTTTCCCCTCCGGCCACTCCGGTTTTTCCTGGGCTCAGGTCGTCCTCGGACTCGAGTTGTTCTGTTCCTTATGCGTGCTGTTCGGTGCATATCTGGCCTGGCATCTGAGCGGCCTGGCTCGGACCATGCCGCAGGCCATTGGGGCGCTGGGATGGGTGCTCTTCGGCTATCAACTCATCGGGTTCTGCATCAGCCTGATCTTCCTCTCTGGCTTCGTGCGGATTCTCTCGGCCGCCATCGCTGTCTGTATTGGCTGGGCTGCCTGGCTTTCGACCAGCGCTCCTCGGCCTCAGCAGCCACAAGATAATCAAGCCCCGGCATAGCCATCGTTCCCCGGCGACGAACGCTTCGAATTTCCGGAATCGTCCCCCGATCCGCGCGACCACAGGTTCTTTTGAGAAAATCCGCGGCCCCTCCCACGTGCCGCTGATCCCGAGCGCGGCGCCCGGTCCGCTCCCTGCTATCCTGCCCTCAATCCATGCCCCGCACTCTGACAATAGGGAAAGCCGCCCGCACCGCCGGCATCGCCCTGTTCCTCCTCACCAGCCTCAACCTCTTCAACTTCATCGATCGCTACGTTTTGCCCGGCGTCCAGCCCCTCATCCAGCAGGAATTTCACATCAACGACGCGCAGACCGGCTTGCTCACCTCCGCCTTTTTCTTTACCTATATGTGGATTGCGCCCGCCACCGGCTGGCTCGGCGACCGCCTGCCCCGCAAGCCCCTCATCATTGCCGGCGCCCTCATCTGGAGCGCCGCCACGCTGCTCACCGCCACCGTGCACAGCTACCAGACGCTGCTCATCCGCCACGCAGCTGTCGGCGTCGGCGAGGCCACCTTCTCGATTTTTGCTCCCGCCATGCTCGCCGACTTTTATCCGGAAGAAGATCGTAACCGTGTCCTGAGCATTTTCTACGTCACCATCCCCGTCGGCGGCGCTCTCGGCTACCTCATCGGAGGCATGCTCGGCCAACACTACGGCTGGCGTATGCCCTTCTACGTCGCCGCCCTGCCCGGCGTGCTCATCGCCCTCTGCTTCTGGCTTTTCGTCCGCGAACCCGAACGCGGCTCCGCCGACACCGTCAAAGCCACAACCGAGCGCGCCAGCTTCTTCGGCCTCTTCCAGAATCCGGCATTTCTGGCTGCCACTCTCGGCATGGCCATGTGGACCTTCGCTGTGGGCGGCATCTCCACCTGGCTGCCCACCTTCTTCCGCCGCTTCGCCGGCTATTCCGTCGCCGGCGCCGGCCTCACCGCCGGTGAAATCACCGCCATTGACGGCCTCCTCGCCACCATCGCCGGCGGCTGGCTCGCGCAACTCTGGCTTCGCCGCAATCACCGCGCCCTCTATCTCGTCTCCGCGTGGAGCGCCCTGCTCGCCATCCCTTTCGGCGCCATCGTCTTCTTCGGCCCGCCGCATCTGCTGCTGCCCGCCGCGTATCTCGCCGAGTTCTGCATCTTCCTCAACACCGGCCCGCTCAACGCCGCCATCGTCAACTCCGTCGCCGCCCCCATCCGCTCCACCGCCATCTCCGTCAACCTCCTCATCATCCATCTCTTCGGCGACTTTCCTTCACCGCACTTCATCGGATGGATCTCCGACCGCCACAATCTCCGCATCGGTCTCGGCGCCACGCTCATCTCGCTCACCGCTTCCGGGGCAATCCTCTTCTTCGGCGCACGCTTCGCGCCCCGCCTGCCCGACCTCGAGTAACTCCACGTGCCCCATCTAAATGTGGCTGCTCCTAAAATTGGGTGCCCATTCTGGTCGCGCCCAAAGGCGCCCCGCATCAACGCCCCGCACCAACGCCCCACACCAACGCCTCGCATCAACGCCCCGCACCAACGCCCCGCACCAACGCCCCGCCCAAACCCCAACACACCCCCGCCCCGCCACAATCCCACCGCGCTCCCCCAACCAGGTTCACCCCATAGCAAGAAGCAGAAACCCTCCGCCCATCAGCTGTCCACACCAAAGACCCTTCCTGCCACTCCGAAGTACCGTCGCTCGTCCCGTTTTGGGAAAGATCTCCCCGCATCCTCCCCTGGCTCGCTTCCCTCACCTCTTCCCAGCGCGCCAACCGCCCCGTGACAAGCCGCGCCACAAAGCCCTGCAAAGAGTCTGCCCTCAGCCCCTGAGCGACCTTTCTCTCCCCTCTCCGCCTTTCCCCCAGCCCCGTTGATCACCGAACGGTGCACGCCCTGAACAGACCGGTGCGAAACTGGTACGTTCCCAATCGCACCCATGCACGGGCTCTACATCCTCGCCGTCGTCTTCAGCTGGATCATCGCCGCCGCCTGGACCCTGCGGGTCCTCGTCTCCTTCCGCAATCTCCCGCGCGTCCCCAATCTGCTCAAGCCCAACCCCGCCCCGCTCGACCCTCCCGTTCCGCATCCAGTCTCCGCCCCGCAAATCACCGTCATCGTCCCCGCCTGCAATGAAGCGGCCGCCATCGAAGCCACACTCCGCTCCCTCCTCGCCCAAACCATCCCCCTCAGGATTCTCGCCGTCGACGACCGCTCCACCGATTCCACCGGCGCTCTCATGGACCGCATCGCCGCCGAATCCCTGCCCTCAGCAAAATCCCTCAGCGTGATTCACATCGACTCCCTGCCCGCCGGCTGGATGGGCAAACCCCACGCCATGGCTCTCGCCGCCCGCCAATCCGCAACCCCATGGTTGCTCTTCACCGACGCGGACGTTCTCTTCCAGCCCGCCACTCTCGAGCGCGCTCTCCTCTATGCCCGGCAAAGCTCCGCCGACCACCTCGTCCTCTGGCCCTCCCTCATCCTCAAAACCCCCGGCGAGCGCATGGTCGAGGCCATCTTTCAATCCCTGCTCATCCTCATGTGGAACCCCTGGAAGATCGCCGACCCCAAAGCCACGCGCGATTCGGTCGGCATGGGCGCCTTCAACCTCATCCGCAGCGACGTCTATCGCGCCGCGGGCGGCTTCGAATCCGAATCCATGGAGGTCGTCGAAGACCTCCGCCTCGGCTACCAGATCAAGCTCCGCGGCTTCCGCCAGCGCCTCGTCCTCGGTCGCTCGCTCCTCCAGGTGCACTGGGCCCCCGGCGCGCTCGGATTGCTTCACAACCTCACCAAAAACATTTTTGCCACCTTCCGATTCCGCTCCTCACACCTTCTCGCCGCCTGCATCGGCATCGGACTCCTCTGCTTTGCTCCGCTCGCCGCCCTCTTCGCTCCCTGGCCCCTCCGCGCCGCAGGCATCCTCGCCCTGGCCATGGTGGTTGGCTGCTACGATCTCTCCTCGCGTTACTTCAACCGCATCCGCCCGGCCTACGCCCTCACCTTCCCCATCGGAGCCGCACTCGTCCTCTACGCCATGCTCCGCTCCT
>JASHPM010000224.1 GCA_030038115.1 Acidobacteriaceae bacterium
TGGACTCCTGAGCTGGCTGTGTAAACCGTAGCTGCGCAACCCAGATCAGATAGGGCCGCGTCCACGGTCTCACGCCCGTTGGCGGACGCTGACCTGAGCGCAGAAGGAACTTGCTTAACCGATGCCGCGCTCGCATCTGATCCTGCTTGGCTGCTTCACGCGCGCGCACCAGATCCCGCAAAGCTTCGGAACCGTCAGAAGGCGCCATTTCACGATATCAAGGGTTTCGGGATGGAGCCGAGAGTGCTCCATCTTGACAAGTCGCCGTACACCTGTTTAGTCTATGCCTCTATGGAATAGGCCTATGGCGAATTCCAATCCTCGCGATCTGTTCCCCGGCGCCCTCGAAATGATGATCCTGGAGTCGCTGCGTCGGCAACCGGCCCACGGATACGCGCTGGTCCAACACATCCAGCAGCGTTCCAACCAGCTGCTTCAAGTCGAAGAGGGATCGCTCTATCCGGCGCTTCAGAGGCTTCTCAAGGCAAAGCTGGTCAAGGCTGAATGGGGAGTCTCTTCCACCAATCGTCGCGTGCGGACCTATCAGATCACGTCTTCCGGACTTCGCCATCTGGAGAAGCAGATTTCCAGTTTTGAGCGCATGTTTGAGGGTATTGCTCTGGTTCTCGGTCCGCGCCGGTCCCCTGCGCATTGAGAGGAAGGTCATGAACTGGAAGCCCAATTTTTTTCGCCGCCGCCGCCTCTACAACGATCTTTCTGAAGAGATCGAGCTCCACATCGAGGAACACGCAGAGCGCTTAATGGCCGAGGGGATGAGCCCCGAACAGGCGCGGCGCGAGGCGCGCAGGGCCTTCGGCAACCGCACCCGGCTGGAGGAGCGCAGCCGCGAAGTCTGGCAATGGCCCACGGTGGAATCCATTGGAGCCGATCTGCGTTTTGCCCTGCGGCAGCTGCGCAAATCGCCCGGCTTCGCCGCCATGGCCATCCTCATAATGGCTTTCGGCATTGGCGCAAATAGCGCCATCTTCAGCGTCGTGCACGTGGTTCTTCTCGAGCCTCTGCCCTACCGCAACCCCGGCCAGCTGCTGAACCTCTGGCAGGTTCCTCCGCAATCCAGCTTCCCCGGCATGACCCGCTTCGCGGTGTCTGCGGCCAACTTCCTCGACTGGCAGAAACAGAACACCGTCTTTAGCCAGATGGCCCTCGCCAGTGGTGGCGGATTCGAAATCACCGGGCAGGGAAAGCCCGCAACTATCGTCGCCAGCACCGTCACGTCCAACTTCTTCTCCGTCCTCGGTGTCGAGCCCATCTATGGGCGCGTCTTTTATCCCCAGGAAGATCAGCCCGGCCACAATAACGAAATCATTCTCAGCTACAAGCTGTGGCAGTCGCGATACGGCTCTGATCCCACGGTGACTGGTCGAACCATCGACCTCGATGGTGCTCCTTACCTGATCGTCGGCGTGATGGGACCAAAGATGATCATGCCCAGCTTCGCCCAGGCATGGGCTCCGCTCGGCCTCACTGCAGCCCAGGCCGCTGTTCGCGGCGAGCACCACTACTTCTCCATCGCCCGCCTCAAGCCCGGCGTCACCATCGCCCAGGCGCAGGCTGAAATGAACACCATCTCGCGCCGCCTCGAGCAGGCTTATCCCGTCGATGACAAGGGCTGGGGCGCAATCGTCGTCTCCATGCGCGACCAGCTGGTGGGCGACGTGCGTCCCGCCATGCTCATGATGCTCGGTGCGGTCGCCTTCGTTCTCCTGATCGCCTGCGCCAACGTGGCCAATCTCATCTTCGCCCGCGCTTTCAGCCGGCGCAAAGAGGTTGCCATTCGCTCCGCCCTCGGCGCCAGCCGCAGCCGCATCATCCAGCCCCTGCTCACAGAATCGGTTCTCCTCGCCGTGTGCGGCGGAGCGCTCGGTCTCCTCCTGGCCCACTTCGGCATCGAAATCCTGCTCAAATTCTTTGCCGATAAGCTGCCCCGCATGGGCAACATCGGCCTGAGTATCCCGATCCTGGTCTTTACCCTGGCGCTCTCAGTCGTCACGGGCCTCCTGGCCGGACTGCTTCCGGCGCTCAGCATGGTCCGGGGGAACGTGAACGAGTCTCTGAAACAAGGCCTCGGCCGCCTCGACGCCGACTCCGGCTCGAGTTTCACGCGTTCAGCCCTCGTCTCGGTCGAAGTGGCTCTTTCCATCGTTCTCCTCATCGGCGCTGGACTCATGCTGCGCAGCCTCTGGAATCTCCAGGCCATCGATCCCGGCTTCGATCCGCACAACGTGTTAACCCTCGAGACTGAGATTTCGCGCCATCTGTTCACCGCGCCCATCCAGGAAACCCAGTTCTTCGACGCGGCGCTGGACCGCATCCGCAGGCTGCCGGGTGTCGTAGCCGCAGGCGCCGTCGATAGTCTGCCGCTGGGCGGTGGTTCCAATCAGCCCGTTGCCGTGGAAGGCCGGCCCGTCGTTCCCATGTCGGAACAACCGGAGGTCTCGGTCCGCGTGGTCACCGCCGGATACCTCAACGCCATGCGCATCCCGCTGCTTGAGGGCCGCGGCATCGAGCAGAGTGACGTCGCCGGCTCAGCCGCGGTCGTCGTCGTCAGCCAGGCCATGGCCAACCAGTTCTGGCCCCATGAAAACCCCATTGGCCGTCACCTGAAGCTCACCTTCTTCCCCGACCAGCAACGCACCGTCGTCGGCGTCGTGGGCGACGTCAAGCAGGAAGGCCTCGACTCGACCGCGGGCATCGCAACCCTTTACTGGCCGGCGGCGCAAATGGGCGACGCGTCCACGGGTCCGTGGGACCCGTATGGTATGTCGATCGTCGTGCGCACCGCGAGCGCGCCCCAAATGTTGGTCAATCCCGTCACCAACGCGGTCGCCCAGGCGAACAACGCCATCTCCCTCGACCAGGTCATGACCCTCGATGAACTCATCGACAGCACGCTCACCCAGCGCAGCTTCAACATGCAGCTGCTCGCCATCTTTGGCGTGCTTGCGTTGATTCTGTGCTCCATCGGCATCTACAGCGTGCTCGCGTACTCCGTACGGCGGCGGATGCGCGAGATTGGCCTGCGCCTTGCCTTTGGCGCGTCCATCCGCGAAACGGCCGCGCTGGTCATTGCTCAGGGGATGAAACCCGCGTTCATCGGCATCGGCATCGGCCTCATTGCGGCCCTGGCTCTCGGCCGCGTGGCTGCCAGTCTCATTTACGGTGTCAGCGCCCGAGATCTCGCCACCTTCGCTTCGGCCACGCTGCTCATCGTGCTCATCGCCGTCGCGGCCAGCCTCGTTCCCGCACTGCGCGCCACCCGCGTCGACCCGCTCACCGTTCTGCGCGAGGAGTGAATATTGCACTGTTCGTGTCAGCCCCGAGGCACCTACCGGTAGACGCGAATGGCAGCTTCCGGACCAGGAAGCACAGTTGCTCATTGGCCGAAAACGCAAGCCCTGAACTCATACGTCAAAACCAATTTCTGGTGTGGGTGAGCACATTATCGCCGATGCGCTCATCGACGGTGTTCATGCCGTATGATGTCGGATAACACTGAGTGGCTAGGTTCCAGATTGCCGAAAATCAGGAAATCAAGCCTGATAGAGCGCCGCCACTCGTGCTGCGCGCATCAGCAGTTCTCGGCGCAAAGTTACTGGCGACAGTACCTCAATGTCGCTGTCGAAGCCAAGCAGCAAGCCGGCGGCGTGCGGCACGCTCTCGATCCAGATGCTTGTGGTGCGCCACCCTTCAGCATCGGGCTTGGTAGCGCGAATGACCTCCGCAGCATCCGCGCCCAGCCGGCTGAGACGCGACATTGCCGATTGATGAAAGCGGAGAGTTGCTCGGGCTCGCCGCAAACTTGCCTCAAAGCGCGAGACTTCCTGTTGCCACACCCGCGCTAGGTGAAAATTTCGGCGCTGGACTTTTCGGTTTTCGAGAATGCGAATCGCGTGAATGCTTTCCGCGCGGTAGATGGCATATCGGTCTCGGTTGCGCGCCACCATATACCATGCGCCGGCTTTCAGCACTAGGCCCAGCGGTTCGACGACGCGCAGTTTCCTACCCTTCCAACTCTCATAGTCAATCGCCACGGCATGGTCCGCCAAAACCGCGGCGGCCAGCGTCTTCAGGCAAGGGGGCGTGGCGGGACGCTGATACCACTCCGCCGGATCTAGATGAAAGCGCTCGCTGGCGCGCAGGGCGCGCTCACGCGCGAACTCAGGCAAGGCCGCTAACACCTTCAAACGTGCCGCTTCTTCTGCAGTTCCCCCGAAACCCAGCGCAGAAGCGGCGATAGCGATTTGCGCAAACGGCAGCGCTTCGGCTTCTTCGCTGGAGAGACCGGTTAGCCTCGTCTGGTAGCCGCCCATCAGCCTAAGCCCGCCGGAACGACCGCGGTCGGTGAGAATAGGCACTCCCGAGCGTTCCAGCACCTCAATGTCGCGATAGATGGTGCGCTCCGAAACCTCGAACTGTTCTGCCAACTCGCTCGCTGTGGTTCGTGCGTGGAGATGGAGCATCATCAGGATGGACAGAAGCCGGTCGGCTCGCACTTGCAGATTATCTCTGAAAATATGACAGATGGTGTCAAGTTTTAAGCGGTATCGTGCTACGTATGAAACAGCCGAGACAGATTTCAACCGGGGGCGAGCCGCTCACACGCCGCTCTTTTCTTGCGGGTGCCACGGCCCATGTCGCTCGCGCTCACTGGACCGCTTATGCAAACCCCCACGGAAAACACCGCCGAAAACACGGTCTTCGAGTTACGTCAATACACCCTCTATGGAGGTAAGCGCGACACGCTAATCTCTCTATTCGAAAAAAACTTCATTGAGACGCAAGACGTGGTGGGCGCACACGTCCTCGGCACCTTCCGCGACCTGGACGATCCCGACCGCTTCGTCTGGCTGCGCGGCTTCCGCGATATGCAAACGCGCCCGCAGGCGCTGGAGGCGTTCTACGGCCATAGCCCGGCATGGCTGGCCCACAAGAAGGAAGCCAATGCCACCATGGTGGATTCAGACAACATTCTGCTACTGCGCCCCGCGTCGTCTCCACCGCAATTGCAAAGCAGCGCGCTGAATTCGTCGGCCTCGCCTGCTATCTATGGGGTCACCATCTACTACCTCGGCGACGTGGACGAGAGACAATTCGCAGACTTTTTCGTCCATGCCCTTCTGCCGCGCCTGAATGCCTCGGGTGTCCATCCCATCGCGGTCCTGACGACCGATGAAGAGCCCAACAACTTCCCCCGGCTGCCTGTGCGGGAACACGATCGTGTCTTTCTCTGGATGGCGCGCTGGGCCAGCGAGGATGATTGTGCAGCTTTCGCGGCCCAAATGCGGACCTGGAGCGGCTGGCGGGACAAAGCTCCAGAAGCCGTGCTTCCCGCCGTGATGCGCAGACCGGAACAGTTGCGGCTCAAGCCCACGAGCCGCTCGCCACTACAGTGAGGATGCCCATGCGATTCTGCAATGTTCCCTGTCTCACATTCGCTTTGATGTTTGCTGCCGTGACCTTCGGTGCCGCCACACCTATGCTCAGAAAACAACAGTCCGAGGCAAAGACCCAGCCGGCCGGGGTATCGTCAGAGCATGACTTCGATTTCCTGATAGGAAGCTGGAGCGTGCAACACCGCCGGCTAAAGCACCGTCTGGCGCACAGCAATGAATGGGAAAACTTCTCCGGCACATGCCGAGCATGGCGAGTACTGGACGGACAGGGCGATGTGGACGATAACGTTCTAGAGGCCCCCGCAGGGACCTATCGTGCTGTCAGCTTGCGTTCCTTTGATCTCGAGACACGGTCGTGGTCGATCTTGTGGCTGGATAGTCGGCATCCGCACGAGCTCGATCCGCCGGTGGTTGGCGAGTTCCGTAACGGCGTTGGTACATTTCTCGCCAACGATACCTTGAACGGCAGACCGATCGTTGTGCGCTACATCTGGTCGGACATCACACCCAGTTCCGCCAAGTGGCAGCAGGCCTTCTCGGATGATGGAGGAAAGACTTGGGAAACGAACTGGATCATGGAGTTCCATCGGCTTGTTCCAGAGCAGCCATGAGCGATTCTGGCGACTGACGGGCAAGCCGGAAGTTGTGAACAGCATGGCGCTGCGGAGCTACAATGAACCTGCCGGGTGAAACGGAGGCGGGCTCTGCCGGGAGGCAACCATGCCGAGGGATAACCGGGCGGGCTCATCGAGCCGATGTTTACCAGCGCGGGAGCCAATCCTCTCGCGCTGTGCATTGCGAGGAAATAGGCCATCGGACGATAGACCCCCATGCCTTGAAAAATCCCCGCCCCCGCAGGGGCGGAATCTACACTAACGGAGAACGCCGCTTCTCCATTTCACGCTGAGCCAAGACAGCAGCAGGAGAATCAGTCTCCCGTTTCTCTGCGGCACCGATTAACAACGCCGCCGTCATTGCAGCCGCTGCGCCCTTCGACTCTGGTCGCCAAGGAGCCACCGGGTTGACGAGTTTCTTTGGCTAGTGGTGCACTTTGAAAAACGGTCAGCCGTCGAACTGGAGAACCTGTTCGAGGTTTCGCATCCGATGCTCGACTTCGCGAAAGAACCCTGAGAGTTCCCGCACGGCATCCGGCGAGAGCTGGGGCGGTTCGTCCATGAGCGTTCCAATCTCCCTGACGAGCGTGCGGATTACGCTGATGGTCCTGCGCGCTTTTTCCAGGTCGCCCTTTCGTCCCTGAGTCTCGGCAACGGCACACAAGGTGTGGGCGGTTGTCACACGGCTATGAAGTCTCTGTTCTCGGTCCTCGTTCACATGCCCACCTTTCCAGAGCTGGGGAACGGAAAAGGCTACAGGGCAGGAATAGCGGCGAAGGTAGGCCGCACGGCTGGGAAGTGTCAAGAGAAAAAGAGGCCGGGTAGTGGGTCAATTGGAAAACCGCTTAGCGTTCCTTGCATCCAATCAAATGGGGAATAAGGTAGAGTAATAGGATGTCCGAATTGTGCCTTGGCTGACGCACAGTAAGCGGCCTTGCCTTCCAAGGAACCCTTCGCTTTGAGTGAGACAGGCGCGAATCTTTCGTGCTGGGACAAGGGATTCCCCCCAAACCTCATTCCACCAGACGCCCCATAGCCATCGGCTTTCGACGGAATGCGGGGTCCTATGCTTCCCAAAAATCCATCCAATGGCAATTTCGCACACCGCGAGAATAAGGACGGAACCACAGATTCGATTTGCCGCGCTTGTTTCGTTACCGTCGCCACAACCGTGTGGGAGTCTGGCTTGGATACTGCCGAGCGGGAACACGTTTGCGACCCAGGCGTGGTAGAGCATTTTGAGCAGCCTACGCAAGATCGGCAGCGAATCAGGCGCTCTTGAGCAACCGTACAGGATTGACCGCTTGTCGAGCAGCGAAACCAATTCCCCCATTATGCTGACTTCAAGAGCCTGTGGATTCAAATTGACCCACTACCCCATTTTTGATACCACGCGGTACGCTCTCGGGTCGCGCTTGGATCGCGCTCATCGTCTTCTATTGCGAGCCGTAATGCCTCCTCGTCATAGGTGCGCACCATGAGCCATTCATCAACCTGCCGCCCTCGCCAATCCTGAAGAGACTTCTCGGCGAACGGACTGGACGGAGTACCGAAAAGGGTCTCACAGGCAAATGAACATGTACTCCAAGCTAAGATGTCGGCCCCCTGAAGGCAGGGCAGGTGTTCGAACAAGACCTGCGCGTGTTTATGCCCGTCCGCCCTCGGAGCTGATAAAGGACTCAAAAGGGGCATGAGCGGAGGCGATTGGGTGTAAAATGCTGGGCAATTCAGGTGCCGAAATGGAAATCGTCGCCTGAAAAGGCCCTTTCGGACGACGGCGTCGAAAAATAATCTGAGCAGGACCGTTTTAGCACAGTCTCAGCCAGAAGCTGCCAGTCGAACGAGTCCGCGTAAAATTCCGTGAAACGGTCATTCGACGCAGTTCCTTAAACCGCTATGTCGGCTCTTGCTCGCCGACCGCGATCTCTTTATTAGACAGGCTTGTATTTGTTCGATTGTTCAGCTCAGCAGGGGCTATAAGGTTTTAATCTCCGTCATCCGGCTTCATTTGGAGAGGACTGCTTATGGCACCCGCCCATTGCAACTTTGCACGGCACAGAATCAAGGTCCCATTGACGTGGCTGCTTTTGACCGTGGTGGCGTCACTGCACCCGCCAGGCGCCGGCGCACAATCATGTCGTGGTAACCCGGAGCAGGGCTGCATGAACCTGGGAGCTCCCTGTACTGCTCCCGGCGTGTACCACGGCACCTGCACCAACGTTTCCGGACAGTCCTCAACGGAGCGTGAGTGCCGCTGCACCGGCTCCCCACCCCCACCGCCAGGACCGCCTTCGTGCACCACCATCCCTGTCTGTCCCGCCGCTGCTCCGCTGGCCAACAACCTGTTCTTCATCCGCGACCTCGGTCATCGCTGCATCGATGCCGGTCTGCCCCCGTCCTGGGCCGCTGGCGCCCCGGTTTTCATCAATGCGTGCAACGGCACCCCCGGTCAGCAAATCCGGGTGACGGAAACCACCTTTCACGATGTAGGGCTTTCCGTCCAGTTCATCCCCACCAACCGTCCACCGAATTTGCTGAAGAAAATGGAAGATTTTCTGAAAGCTCAACGGGCGGCTACAGGGGCAACCAACGCCATATTCTGCATTGGCGTCCAGGGTGGGAAGGTCGTTCCCGGCGCGCCTCTCGAGCTCCAGACCTGTAAGGCATCGTCTCCCGCGCAGCGATTCGCCGTCGACGGAGATGCCATCCTGATGGGCGCGCAATCCGCCGGCAAAGTGACGCGCGAGTTCGTGATCGAGCGCCAGAATGGGTCAACCGCCCTCGAGACGCCCCTGGTCGTCGCCACGCGCGTGGTTCCCGAAGAGCAACCCCTGCGTATCGACGCGCGCTATTTTCGCTTCACCGCAGCAGATGGCTCCCCCGCAGCACTCACGTCGGGTTTCCTCACCGTCTCGGACGAGCCCCACCTGATTTGCGCGGCTCAGTGCGGATGGGGAACCGTGGTGCAGATCGACGATAAGCAGCCCCTGGTGCTCACCGAACTGGCCAACGACACTTCAGTTCCCGGCGGTGGTGTTATCCCCGTCGACGATGGAACCACGATCCGCGGCTACCGGAACTACACCTACCAGGGGCCCGAAATCCGAACGTGCGTCCTTTCTACCGACATGCCTGTCTTTCTTGCCACGGGTCAGGCAGTGCGCTTCACAGGATTTCAGCTCGACGGTCCCAACGGAGATTCACGCTGCGGACCAGGCGTCGAAGGCGCATTGCCAAAGTTGTTCGGCAGCCATGGCCAACCCAATCCCAATCAACCCGCTATCCAGGTCAGTCGATATCCCTTCTGGTCTTTGCCCCTGCCCAGCGCCTGGATCGACCATATGGAGATTTCCCACTGGACCGCCGCGGGCAGTTCGGCTGGAGCCCCCGATTTCCCGGGCGACCCTGACGCCCAACCCAGTCCCTGCACCAGCTGTGCGTATCCCGACACCCCCATCGCCGTCATGGCCGGGAATTTCATGCACGACGACGTTTACGAGGCCGGCCCCGGGGGCGGACAGTTTGCCCAAATCCGTGCCAACCTGTTTTTCGAAACCGATCAACCTGTGCCTTTGAATCAACCCGTGGCCTCACGAGAGATGAGCTGCCTTGGAGGCTACGCGGCGGTGGACAACCTGTTCCTGACCGAAGCCGCAAGCGGCGCCAGCGACGACGTTGACATGCACGGCAGTAAGCCTCCGGGAAACTGGAGCAGCGGCCTGGCCGGCGATTACTTTGACGTCGGCTGGAACACATTTCTGAAGGTCGCCCAGTCCTTTCTCTGGTGGAACCCAGGCGCCTTTCAAAATCCCGTCAACGAACGCGGCTACTCCTGTCGTTTTACCCGGGTTCACGACAACATATTCCTTCAGGCCCAGCAGCAGGGAAATGCCAAAGCCATCAGGGATCCGTTTAACCCGCCCGTGGAGTACGGCAACGTTTTCAGCGCCCAGGATCCGAC
>JASHPM010000225.1 GCA_030038115.1 Acidobacteriaceae bacterium
GGCTGCCGGTCAGATCGTTACGCAGAAGCGAGGGAGGCTCGTTCATGTTCACGATCAGGACGTCCAGATCGCCATCGTTGTCGAAGTCTCCGAACGCACAGCCGCGGCTGCTGTGGGGCGCGGCAATGCCTTCGCCGGCAGTCTCGATTTCCTCGAAGGCTCCATTGCCCAGGTTGCGAAACAGAACACGCGGGGTCCGGTAAGGATACTGCGGCAGCCTGCGCTCAACTTCCGGGTAGACACTTCCCGTGACGAACAGCACGTCGGGGTATCCATCGTTATCGAGGTCGACGATGCCAGCGCCCCAGCTGGTGAAGCGCGTTTCGACAGCGAGCTTTGCTGCTCGCGATACTTCATCGAAGTTACCCTTGCCGTCATTGCGGTAAAAGCCGCAGGTGTCACCGATGAAGTGGGTCTTAAAGAGATCCAGGTGCCCGTGCAGGTTGTAGTCGCCGATGCCGACACCCATTCCCGCCTGCTCCATGCCATCGTCGCTCAGCGCGACACCGCGCATGACCCCCTCTTCGCGGAAAGTACCGTCGTGGTTGTTCATGAACAACAGGCTCGGTGTTGAATCGCAGGCCACGAAAATGTCCGGCCATCCGTCCTCATCGAAATCGGCGGCGACCACCGTCATTCCGTAGCTTTCGGTGGCGCTCGCAATCCCGGATTCCCTGGTGACGTCTGTGAACGTGCCATCGCCATTGTTGCGATAGAGGCAGTGTCTTCCAGTGGGCAGTCCGCGCGGCCCGCAGTTCACCGGAATTCCTTTCCAGTTGCAGGTTGAGTTTTCGCCGGGCACCGGAGCGTGTTCGAAGGAAAATCGAATGTAATTCGAGATAAAGAGGTCGAGATGACCGTCGCGGTTATAGTCCACCCACGCGCAACCAGCTCCCCAGCGTGGCGGGCCAGGCTGCAGCAGGCCGGCGGATTGCGTAACGTCGGTGAAGGTGCCATCGCCGTTATTGCGATAGAGGCGGTTCTGTCCGAAATAGGTACAGAAAAGGTCCTCGAAGCCATCGTTGTTATAGTCGCCAACGCAGACGCCGTTGGCCCAGCCCACGGCTTTCAGCCCGGCCTTTTCCGTAACGTCGGCGAAGGTGCCGTCGCGATTGTTCCTGTAAAGGCGATTGGTCGCCTCCGGGGGATCGCTCTCGATATGGGTGCCGGAGAGCACAAAGATATCCATCCAGCCATCGTTGTCGTAATCGATGAAAGCACAACCACAACCATTGGCTTCGACGATGTATTTCTTCGTCTCGATTCCGCCATAGATGATGGGCGCGTGCAGACCAGCATCCCGGGCCACGTCCGTGAAGTGTGCGTGGAACGGGCGCCCGGAAGGCGCAGGCCTGGCCTGGGGCTGGATGTCGCGCGTAGCAATTCCCTGTTGTTGTCCCAGCAGGAGCTGCTGAGCGGAGGCGCATAAGGAAAAAATGAGGAAGTTACGGCGGCTTGTCTGCATGGCAAAGTGCCTGAGCGAATTTTCTCCTTCGGCCCTTTAAACTCGATCCAAAACTGCTGCGCCCCTGGGCTCGGAAAGCAAATCTAAGGCGGCGAAGAATCCGGCGCAACGATCAGCTTGTAACGATTCCGTTCGGCCTCTGCTTTCGTCGCGTCCTGGCGCGCCCGAGCCAGTCTCTTCAGCAGCCCAGGAATCTCCGCAGGCTGGTTTATTTTGCGCAGCGCAACGACCAGATGATACAAAGCGGTCTGATCCTGAGGCTCCTGGTCCAGAACCAGACGGCATTCCTTCGCCGCCAGCGTGTATTGCCCCGAGTCGAGATAGAACTTCGCCAGGACGTTGTGCGCAACCGCCAGAGACGGGTCGAGGGCGACTGCCTTCCTCGCCGAGCTGATGCCTGCCTCGAATTCCGCCGAGCCCGGATCGGGCGCCTTCTGCGACAGAATTGCCGCCTGCAAATACCACAGGAAGGCATCGCGCGGTGTTCGCGCCAGTTTGGCCCGCACGATCGAGAGCGCGTGATCGGGATCGTTCTGGTTGCGTTCCTCGGCGGCCATGCCCTGCGCCGCCGAGCCCAGCGAGTGCTTCGGATCCAGCTGGTCGGCCTTCGCGAAATCGGCCTCGGCCTCGTCATAGCGGGCGAGCTGCACGTACAGCACTCCACGCGCCAGGTAGAGCTCCGCGGCCTGAGGCAGGAGCCTGAGCCCTGCGTCCACCATCTCGATTCCAGCCTGAAACGATTCGTGATCCAGCGCAATGCCGGCGAAATCCAGGTACAACGCGGCATCGCGTGGATCTTTGACGATGGCCTCGCGAAGGGTGTGGACCGCATCGGGGGTGTCTTTGTTCGCCTCGTAGATGGCCGCGGCCAGCTCCATCGTGCTTACATCCGGCGCGGCGTCGAGCAGCGGTTGCAGGGTCGTCAGGGCATCCTGCGGCTTGCCCGCATCCAGCTGGACGGCAGCGAGCGCCTGGCGGGGACGAGGATCGCCGGGGTGGGAGTCTGCCAGCTGCTGAAAAACCTCAATGGCCTGATCGGCCTGTTTAAGCCGGAGCAGGCAAATGCCGTAGTCCTGCATGGCTCCGGGCTGCGAATCGAGGATGGCTCGACTCTGAGAAAAGTGGTCCACCGCTGTCGAGCAGTCGCCGTTCCTGAACGCCATAACCGCCAGCATGGCGTGCGTCGTGGGGTCACTCGGGCGCAGGCGCAGAATGTGCTGGAGCAGGGGAACGGCGTCCAGATTGCCGGCCTTGTACTCCAGCTCGGCAGCGCCTTCGAGCGCCGGCAGGTAGTCCGGCGCAATCTTCAATGCTCGTTCATAAGAAATCAGCGCCGGCTTTGGATCGCCTTTCCCGGCGTACGCCAGCCCCTGGAACATGAAGAGCTGCGGGTTGGAAGGAGACTGTCGCAGCGCGGGCTCAATTAGCTGCAGAGCGCGATCGAACTGCCGATCGCGCAATGCCTCGGTAATCGACGTGTCCGGTTCACTCCCTGCCTGCCCTGCAACCGAAAGCGCCATGGCCAGCCAGCCTGCGACAAGCCAAAGCCTCATGCTCCGACGAACCAACCGCATTGGCCGAGTTCCTTCCGATGCCCGTAAACGAGACTACACGGATTCTCCCGGACGGAGGGAGGGGAATGGGAGTGCGATCAGGAGCCTACTGCGTGGTAAAGGCGATACTGTTCCTCGTCGATGGCGGTGAAGGGTTTGAGGATGAGCGTCCCGGAAGTGGTCCGCGCGCGCCACTCGTCGGAATTGGCGGATAGCCTGGCGGCGGCGAGCAGATCCGAACGGGTCAGCGGCTGGGGCACGGGGACCAGCGCAAGCAGGGCGAGCGGGCCATAGACGGGGGCCACCAGGCCGGCATGCTCCTGATCCACCTGTTCGAGCGACATCTTCATCGCGAACTCCGCCTCGATGCGATCTCCGTTGTTCCAGGTCCGGTGAATGCGCGCGAACCTGCCAGGAGTGAGCTCGGCATCGACGCGCCGGCCGTTGACCGTCACCGATGTTGCCGGGCCCGCCCATGCGGGGATGCGGAGCCAGACGGCAAACGTGCCTGGAGCCGCGCTGGATATTTCGATCGAAGTTGCCGGAGTGTAAGGGTAGCCGGTCTTCTGCGTCAGCGAAACTCGGGCGCCCGCGCCATTCCAGGTGACTCGCGACGGCACATACAGGTTCACATAGATGCCCGAGTCGTCGTACAGGTACGAACTAATGCCGTAGTCGGCCGTGATTTGAGGAAAGGTACCGGAGCAGCAGGGCCATTTGTCTTTGTAATAGCCCTTCTTTGCAAAGATCTTGTTGTAATCCGAGTAATAAAAGGAGGATCCGTCTTCCTTAAGAGGCTTGGCTCCCAGGATGGTGTTATACAGCACGCGCTCCATGCTGTCGCCGTAGCGGCTGTCGCGGGTGGCGCGCAGCAGATAACGCGCGGCCTTGAAATGTCCGTAGGCCCCGCAGGGCGTCTCAAAGCTATAGTGAGTTTTCTCCAGGCTCTCGCCCACCTCTCCGCTGCCGGGCACGCGGAATAACTCATCGGGGCCCCAGCCGCCAGTAGCAAAGCTCTGCGTATCGCGCAGGAAGGCGAATCCATTTTGCGCGGCCAGCAGATGCTTCCGGCTGCCCAGCACCAGCCATGCCTGCATCGCGCTGCTAAACGCATTGACGTGGCTATAGGCGTGTTCGCCGGGCAGAACATTCCTGCCTTCGGCCAGGGGATTGAAGTAGAGATCGTCTTCGAGGAAGCGCACGGCAAGATCGCGATAGCGGTTTCCTGCTCCACGCTGCCAGGCGAGAAACAGATTCTCGGGGAGTGTGTAGGTTTCGTCCCAGCAGTACGCTTCATCGGGGTGGGGCTCGCGATACTGTTCGGAGCGGGCCATTGCTTTGGCCGGCAGGTGCGGCAAGACCGCGTCGGTCGCGGCGTTGAGCACGTCAAGCGCCGCGGCGCAGCCGGCGAACTGGTGCGCGTCGATGAGACCGCAGTTGATTTTGTCGAAGGTGTAGGCGGGAAGGTGATACCCCTCGTAGAACTTTGTCGTCACGGTTGGAGCAAACGCCTGAACGAGGCGGTGCACCTTGTCCTTCGTCGGCTGCGAGCCCGTGGCGGCACAGGCCCTGGCCAATCCTGACAGATACTGTCCGAAACTGTGGCCGGGAATAAAACCATGGAAGGTGCCGTGAGGGTCGAACTCGGCGGCGTTGTCGTACCATCCGCCCATATCGTCGCCGGGCGCGGCCTGGCCGGCTCTCTGACGAAAAGGCTTCAGCAGCTTGTCGTCATCCAGAGCCAGAAAGAACGCGTGGTTGGTCTCAAACTGCCGGAGCATGGGCCCCTCGAGCAACTGGACCTGGTCATAACCAAACTGGCTCAGAGGCTTCGTTGCGTCCGGCGGATTCTCTGGGAGGCCGCTCAAGGCGCGGGCACGGAGGCCGGTGCCTGAGGCGATGGCCGTGGCGGCGCTCCATTTCAGAAAGGTCCTGCGGGAATTCTTCATGGCTCGATTCTCTGTGGCCAATCCAACTGTGATTGCGGCATCGAGTGAGGAAAATCGCTGGCGCCGCGTGCCGGCGATTTCACGTAATCCGCCACTGTAATGCCCGCCGCACATCCGCCAAAATGGTGCAGATGTACCATACCGGCAACGCGCCATGTTGCCCTGTCCCATTGCCAAATCGACCAGGTTCGGCGGTTGGCATCCACCGATCGCAGAAGGGGTGGCTGTGGCTGCCGCGCTGCTGATGGCTGGGGCATGCGCCGGATGCAGGCAGGCGCGGCCGGTCGTGGCTGTCATTCCGCGTACCTGCGGCACCGCCCTCTGGGAGCCGGAACACGCGGGCGCCGCCTCGGTGGCCCGGACCCGCGGCCTCGACATTTACTGGAACGCGCCGATGAGCGACGACGACATCCAGACCCAGATTTCCCTGATTGAGAAGTCTCTCGATCGGGGCTACGCCGGAATCATTGTCGCGCCCATCGAGACTCTTCCCATGCGGACCCCGATCCGCCGGGTTCTGGCGCGCGGAGTGCCCGCTGTTGTGGTGGACACCGAACTGGGTATTCCTCCAGGCCCGCTGCTGTCGTACGTGATGAGTGACGAGAAGGCCGGTGGGCGCATGGCGGCACGGCGGATCGGCGCGCTTCTGGGTGGTCACGGCGACATCGCCATTATGGGGATCAATCCCCCGATGATGAGCAATACGGCGCGGGAACGCAGTTTTGAAGACACGCTGGCGAAGGAGTTTCCCGGGGTTCATGTGGCGGCGAGAAAATTCGGCCTTCCCAGCGCCCCCGAGGAGCAGCAGGTTGCCGAGCAGCTTCTTTCCAGCGGCGAGAAGATCGATGCGATCGTGGCGCTTTCCCTGGCCTCCACGCGCGGCGCTTACTATGCGCTGGTGGAGTTCGACCGGGAAAGGGTGGTCAAGCTGGTGGGGTTCGACCAGGATCTGATTCCGCCCATTCGCACCGGCGGCATCGATTCTGTTGTCATTCAGAACACGTTTGCCATCGGCCGCATCGCCATGGATCTGATGGACGGCGAGATTCATGGAAAGAGCGGAGCAGCTGAGATTCTGGTGCAGCCGGTTCTGATGACGCGGGACAATGTCGATTCTCCCGAGGTCCGGCAGATTCTCAATCTCTCGTGGTGGCCAACGCAATGACCCAGGCCGTTCGCAGAATCAGCCTCGCGGTGGCATGTCTGGCGGCCGGCGCCCTGCTGGTGGCCGGCGGGGCTCGATTCTGGCGCAGCATCGGGCGTCATCGGCCTTCCGGCCCGCAGCAGGTATCGCTGGAGAAGCAGGATGACTGGCAGGCGTTCGGAGGAACCTGGCAATATGCCGACGGAGTCATGCGCAACAACTCCGACGAGCGCGGCGCCAAACTGATGACCGGTTCCACGGAACTCAGCGACTACTCGGTCGAGGCCGATGTTCTGCTGCTGGGGCAATACGGCGACGCAGGCCTCATCATCCGGGCCAGCGACGAAGAGGAAGGAGTCGATGCCTATCACGGCTACATGGCGGGCCTGCGCGATCTGGATAATACCCTGCTGCTGGGCCGCGCCGACTATGGGTGGCGAGAGTACATTGCCAGGACGGTTCTTCCGCGCGTTTACGCCCAGCAGTGGTACCACGTGAAAGTCCTGGCGGTGGGCTGCGATTTCGCCATCAGCGCAACAGCCGGCAACGGCGCCACCACGGCGGCGGCGATCGAGGATCCCGGCTGCATACGCTCCGGACGTTTTGGGCTGAAGTCGTACAACACGGGCGCGCAGTGGCGGAACGTGGAGATTCGGCCCGCATCTCAGGAAGATCTGCAAGCGATGATCGGCAACGTTCGGCCCCCTATCGCCGTGCCCGTACAGTTCCCCACCGGCGTCGAGCCGGCGCCCTACGACAAGTACTTCGAACCTATTCAGCGCGATCTGGCCGAGCATCGCACCGATGTGAGCGCGCAGCCCATCAGCAGCCTTCGGCTGCTTTCCCCCAACGCCACAACAACCGTTACAGTTCATGGCGCCGTGACGCTGACCTCTCCGGTGCTTTTCATACAAGACTCTACCGGCGGTTTGGCGATTCCCAGCAGTCATCCCCATGCCCCGCTGCTGATCGGCGATGAAATCGAGGCCAAGGGAGATGCGGAACTGAACGATTTCAGCTCGCAATTGCACAACGCCGACGTCCGTCTGCTGTGGTCGCATACTCCTGTGCCGCCGGTGGCAGTGACGGCGTCGCAGGCGGCCACGGGCAGTTTCGACGCCGAATATGTCGAAATTGAGGGGCGTCTGGTGGACAAGCGCCAGGACGGAGACCGCGGCATCGTCCTGATGCTCAGCGAGGGGAGCCAGGACTTTCTGGCCCTGGCGACCCAGACCGGCACCGCCACGCAGTTTCAACACCTGAAAGTGAGGAGCCGGCTCCGGCTGCGGGGTATCTGCGTCGTCGACTCGCATTACACACACGACCTGACTCCCTTTGCCATTTTTCTGCCTTCCTTCAACGACATCGAGGTGATGGCGGGTCCCCCGTGGTGGTCGGCCGGTCATATCATCGCACTGGTGATGGGCACGCTGGTTCTCATTCTCATCGGACTCACCTGCTACATTCTGATCGAGCGCTGGCGGATGCAGGCGGTCCTTGAAGAACGCGAGCGGCTGGCGCATGAGATGCACGACACGCTGGCACAGAGTTTCGCCGGAATCGGCTTTCAACTGGAGGCGATTCGCGACGAGTTGGGGGAGACGGCGGACATCCTTCCTCAGATCGACCTGGCCCAGGAAATGGTGCACAACAGTCATCAGGAGGCGCGGAGAAGCATCGCGGCCATGCGCCCCGATCATCTGGAGGCGGTGGGTCTGGCGGGCGCTCTGAGAGAAGCCGCAGCCCGCATGGTGGCGGGCGGATCAACCGTAGTGGTTCGAGTGAATTCGAGCGGCAGCGAACGCGCCATTCCGCTGCGCGTTTCCGATACTCTGTTGCGCATCGGTCACGAGGCCATCGCCAACGCCGTCCGTCATGCTCATCCGGCGTATATCGACGTTTCGCTTCGCTTTTATTCGGGTGGAGTCGAGATGATCGTTGCCGACGACGGCTCGGGTTTCGAGCTCACCGACGGCCTGGAAGGGTTCGGCATTCGCGGTATGCACAAACGGGCGGACAGCATCGGCGCCCGATTCACGGTTCGCACCGCTCCCGGCCAGGGAACAGCAGTCCAGGTGGCGGCGCCGCTTCCCCCTTCACTGCTGCGCAGTTCGTGGCGGCGCCTGCGCTTCGGTCTCCTGGGGAGAAAGCCATCTTATGGACACCCCCTCTAAGTCTCCCATTCGTGTGCTTATCGTCGACGATCATCCCGTGGTTTGCGCGGGCTTAACCAGTTTGCTGCGCCGGCA
>JASHPM010000226.1 GCA_030038115.1 Acidobacteriaceae bacterium
AGTTGCACGAATCAAGGCTTTGCTCTCATCGGCTGTGTTTGCAGGCAATCTCTGTTGCCTGCCCCCCTTCGCCGCCCCTGGGAGATATTGAAAGTTTTTCGTTGTCTTTGGTGCCGGATGGGTTTGGGCTCCCGCTGTTGATGCCTGTCCCGACGATTTTCATTTCCTGACCGCTATGCAGTATCGCATCGCGTTCATGGGCCTTGTGTGGCCCCTGCGCGGAGCACGATCCGATTCTTGTGAGGTTGAGTGTATGTCGCCAGTGGTTGCTTCCCGTCGCTTCTCGTCCGCCCGCGTTCTGTCTTTCCTCGTCGCCAATCTCGTGTGGCTCGCGCCGTTATTCCTGGCGCCCGCAACCAATGCCGCCGCGCAGGCTACCTACACGGTGAACGAAACCGGCGACGACTACGCCGGTGCCGGCGCACTGGGCGGCACTGCATCGAACTGCCCTGCCACCTGCTACCTGCGCGATGCCATCACCGCGGCGAATGCCAATGCCGGCAGCACTATCAGTTTCTCCGTATCGACCGTCACGCTCATGTACGCGATGCCCCCCATCACGGCCAATATGACGATCGCCGGTTCAGGTGCTGCAGGCGCGCTGATCATCTCGGGCGGATACCAGCCCTTCACCATCGGAGCCGCCGTCACAGTGGGCATTTCGAACATGACCATTGAGAACGTCTCCAACACCACCGCGCTCACGGGTGTCACTGTCGGCGTCGCCTCTTACGGCGGCGCCATCTACAACGCAGGCGGCACGCTCACCGTGAATAATGTTGTGTTCTCCAACAACGTCACGGGCGTGGCGCCGACATCGTCAACCCCTCCCTATGGCAGTGCGGCTGGTGAAGGGGGCGCGATCTTCAACAACGGCGGCTCGCTGACTGTCGAAAATTGCACCTTTTCGGGTAACCAGGTTATCGGCGGAGGCGACGGCGGCGCCATTACCAATTACGCCGGTACCGCGTTCACGGTGACGGACAGCACGTTTGTCGGCAACATGGCCAATAGCCCTGAAGCTTTAGGCGGCGCCGACACCGGCTCGGGAAGCGCGATCTACTCGTTCAACACCGCGACGATCACCAACAGCACCTTTGCAAACAACTACGCGGCCTTCAGCGGAACCCTCGTACTCGCAGTCGGCAGCGGCAGCGGCACGCTGAACGTAACGAACAGTACCTTCTTCGGAAACACAGTCGGATTCGGCCCTAACGAAGGCACCGACTTCTACAACGCCAGCGCTGCCACTGCGGGCGTCGCCCTCGGGACATTGAATATCACCAACACTCTCTCCGACGTGCCCAGCACGACGGCTGGTGGCCTCGTCTGTGCCTCGACCCAAACGGCGCCCAGCGACTGCCCCTACAGTACGAGCGCCTTCAACGAGGGCACCGGCACCGCGGGCAACGTCTTCGAACCCGCGTCCAGCCTCGATCTCTCTACGCTGGGCTACCACGGTGGCGACACGGAAACCTTCCTGCCCCTGACGGGCAGCCCCGCGCTCTGCGGCGGTCTCGCCGCTGATTTTCCAGGCTCCGATCAGACGGGCAACGCCACGCCGGATCCGGCCTGCCCCACGACCCCCATCGACGAAGTCGATTCAGGCTCCGTGCAGGCCACCACCTCCCTGGTCGTCAACACAGCCGCCGATTCCGACGACGGTTCATGCACCACAACCAAGTGCTCTCTGCGCGATGCTATCGATGCCGCGAACACCGCGGGCAAGGGCAACATCACCTTCGCCACATCGATTAACGGCGACACCCTTAGCCTGAGCTCCAATCTGCCCGAAATTACTGCCGCCAGCGTCAATATCATCGGCAACGGCGCTGGCACCTTCACCATCGACGGCGGCAGCAAGTATCAGCCCTTCTGGATCGACGGATCGTCCACCGTTTCCATCTCCGGCCTCACCCTGCAGCACAGCTATAACTCCACGAATGGCGGAGGGGTTGGATTTGCCGGCGCCATCCTCGACTACGGCACGCTCTCGGTGAGCGGCATCGACTTCGTCAGCAATACTGCGGGCGTATCCGGTACCGCAGGTGAAGGCGCGGCCATTCTGAACGCCAGCAACGGTTCGCCTCTCACCATCACGGACTGCTACTTCTCCGGCAACTCCGTGACCGCTGGCGCCGGCAACGGCGGCGCCATTCTGAGCGGCGGGCCCATAACGATCACGGACAGCACCTTCGTCAACAACTCCGCTGTGAGCGGCAGCGCTGTCTATGTTCCGGAAGGCTACGCGGCCACCGTGAACAACAGCACCTTCGAAAACAACACGGCAGATGCATCCAGCGGACAGGGCGCGTTATACGCTACCGGCACCCTGACCATCACCAACAGCACGTTCTCCGGGAACACCGCCTCGGACGGAACCGGCATTTACAACGACGGATCCAGTTTCACAATCGACAACACCATTCTTGACAGCGCGGCCGCGTGCGACGGCGTCTCGGGATGCCCAACGGCCACCAACGCCGCCACCGGCAACGTTGTCGGTACCACCACCCCTGTGGTCGGCACCGTGGACAACAACGGCGGCCCCGTCCCGACGGCGCTTCCGGTCGGCGCCTCCATATGCGGTGGCAACGCGACCCTCGTCACCGGCGGTTACACCGATGAGCGCGGCAATGGAATCGACCCGCACTGCACCTCCGGCCTGATGGACTCCGGTGCGGTGCAGTCCGACTACACCAGTATCGCCTTCTCCGCGACCAACTACGACGCCATCTCCGACAGCCCCATCATCGACCCGTCGGTGATCGTCTATGTCTATGAGTTCGGCAATTCTACCCCCGCCACCAGCGCTGGCGGCGTGCCGATAACCCTCGACTACACGGGGACCGGCACTGTGGATGCGGGAGGTACCGCGTCAACCGTCGCCGGAATTGGTGCGACTTTCAGTGCGCTGACCATCACTTCCACCGCGACCACCGCGCAGCCCGTCTCTGCTTCCATCAGTGGCTCGACAGTTGCCGCCGCCGACGCCACCATCACCTTCCATACGGGCACCACCACGACTACCACGCCTGCCGCTGCCTCGGTCGACTTCAATGCTGCGGCGCAGAACGTCACCCTCACCGCCACTGTTCACCCCACGACCGGCACTGTGAATGAGGGCAACGTCACCTTCACCGTCTGCACCGTCACCACCGTTCCGTGCCCTGCTGCCGATGTCATCGGCGCCGCAACCGTCTCCGGCACAGTCTCCGCCGGCGCCGCCAGCGTGAGCTACGCCTTGCCCGCCGGGCTGGCTGCTGGCGCCTACACGATCGACGCCGAGTACATTGATGGCTCTACCGGCACCTTCGCCTCCAGCTCCGGCACCGCAACCCTGACCGTCACCACCCTCACGGCGACCGTCAACGATCCCACCGAGACTCTCACCGCCGGCGTCGCTGCCAGCTTCACGCCGGTCACGGGTTCCGGCGGCACGCCCCCTTACACCTACAGCATCGTTTCGCCTTCGCCATCTTTGCCGGCTGGCTTGAACCCCATCAATTCCAGCACCGGCCAGATCACCGGAACACCGACGACCTCCAGTGGGCCGACGACCATCACTGTCACGGTCACGGATAGTGCCAGCCATACCGCCACCGGGAACTTCTCTCTCACCGTCAACCAGGCCACGACAACGGTCACGGCCAGCCCCGAGTCGGCGGGCTTCAGCAGCGCCACGCAAAACGTCACCCTGGCCGCCACAGTTACCAGCACCAGCGGAACCGTTAACCAGGGCACCGTCGCCTTCACCGTGACTGGCCCCAACCCCGCAACCACCACCGTCTGCACGGCGACGTCCGGCACGGTCACCGCCGGCGCGGCCAGCGCCACTTGTGCCCTTCCGGCCGGCCAGGCTGCGGGCGCCTACACCATCAGCGCTGTCTACAGCGACACCGGTGGCGCATTCGCCGGCAATACCGGCACCAACACCCTCACCATCGGGCAGGCCGCCACGACCGTCACGGCGGGTGCTGCCACCGCAACCTATGACGCCACCTCACAGACCGTAGGCCTGACCGCTACCGTCACGAGCACCAGCGGCACCGTCAGCCAGGGCACCGTCGCCTTCACCGTGACCGGCCCCAGCCCGGCAACCACCACCGTCTGCACCGCGACCTCCGGCACGGTCTCCGCCGGGGCCGCCAGCGCCAATTGCACTCTTCCAGCCGGACAAGCGGTTGGCTCCTATGCCATCAGCGCCGTCTATAGCGATACCGGCGGCAGCTTCGCTGGCAATACCGGTACCAATACGCTCACCATCGGGAAGGCGAGTTTGACCATCGTCACCTTGCCCACACCCTCCGCCATCACCTATGGGGAGGCGCTCTCTGCCTCCACCCTCAGCGGCGGCAGCGTCACCTCCAGCGGCAACGCGGTGACGGGCACCTGGACCTACACCACTCCCACCACGGTCCCGGCGGCAGGCACGGATTCAGAAGGTGTTACCTTTACCCCGACCAGCACCACCGACTACAACACCATCACCGGCAGCGTGAATGTCACTGTCGGTAAGGCGACGCTGACCATCACGGCCTCGAGCACCTCAGTCGCGTATGGCTCGGCGGTTCCGACCATCACGCCCAGCTATAGCGGGTTCGTCAACGGGGACACGGCCGCTTCGCTGACCACGGCGCCCACCTGCACGACAACGTACACGGCGACCAGCCCGGTGAGCGGGTCTCCCTATACGACCAGCTGCTCGGGAGCAGTGGACCCGAACTACAGCTTCACGTACGTGGCCGGGGCGGTGACCGTCACCAAGGCCACGCTGACCATCACGGCCTCCAGCACCTCGGTCGTGTATGGCTCGGCGGTGCCGACCATCACGCCCAGCTACAGCGGGTTCGTGGCCGGGGACACGGCCGCTTCACTGACCACGGCGCCGACCTGCACCACGACCTACACGGCCACCAGCCCAATCAGCGGATCTCCGTATTCGACCAGCTGCTCGGGAGCGGTGGATCCGAACTACAACTTCACATATGTGGCCGGGGCGGTGACGGTAACCAAGGCCGCGCTGACCATCACGGCCTCCAGCACCACGGTTGCATATGGCTCCCCGGTGCCGACCATCACGCCCAGTTATAGCGGTTTCGTGGCCGGGGATACGGCCAGTTCGCTGACCACGGCGCCCACCTGCACGACGACCTACACGGCGACCAGCCCGATCAGCGGGTCTCCCTATCCGACCAGCTGCTCGGGAGCAGTGGATCCGAACTACAGCTTCACGTACGTGGCCGGGACGGTGACCGTCACGAAGGCCACGCTGACCATCACGGCCTCGAGCACCACGGTCGCGTATGGCGCGGCGGTACCAACCATCACGCCCAGCTACAGCGGATTCGTGGCCGGGGACACGGCCGCTTCGCTGACCACGGCTCCGACCTGCACGACGACCTACACAGCAACCAGCCCGGTGAGCGGGTCTCCGTATCCGACCAGCTGCTCGGGAGCAGTAGACCCGAACTACAACTTCACATACGTCGCCGGGACGGTGACGGTGGGTAAGGCCACGTTGACCATCACGGCCTCCAGCACCACGGTCGCGTATGGCTCGGCGGTACCAACCATCACGCCCATCTACAGCGGGTTCGTGGCCGGGAACACGGCCGCTTCGCTGACCACGGCGCCCACCTGCACGACGACCTACACGGCGACCAGCCCGGTGAGTGGATCTCCGTATCCAACCAGCTGCTCGGGAGCAGTGGACCCGAACTACAACTTCACATATGTGGCCGGGACCGTGACGGTAACCAAGCCCACGCTGACCATCACCGCGTCGAGCACCTCGGTCACGTATGGCTCGGCGGTGCCGACCATTACGCCCAGCTACAGCGGGTTCGTAGCCGGGGATTCGGCCAGTTCGCTGACCACGGCGCCGACTTGCACGACGACCTACACTCCGACGAGCCCGGTAAGCGGGTCTCCCTATCCGACCAGCTGCTCGGGAGCGGTGGACTCGAACTACACGATCGTGTACGTGGCCGGGACGGTGACGGTAACCAAGGCCACCACGCTGACCCTTGTCGCGCCGACGGCCACCGGCATCACCTACGGCCAGGCGCTCTCGGCTTCCACGCTCAGCGGAGGCAGCGCGACGTCGGGTGGCAACAACGTGCCGGGCACCTTCGCCTTCACCACGCCCACCACGGTTCCGCCGGCTGGCACAGACTCTGAGAGTGTCACCTTCACCCCGACCGATACCGCCGACTACGGCACGGCGACCACCACTGTAAATGTGACGGTGGGTAAGGCGACGCTGACGGTGACGGCGTCGAGCACGACGGTTGCGTATGGCTCGGCGGTGCCGACCATCACGCCCAGCTACAGCGGATTCGTCAACGGAGACACGGCCGCTTCGCTGACCACGGCGCCAACCTGCACGACAACGTACACGGCGACCAGCCCGGTGAGCGGATCTCCCTATACGACCAGCTGCTCGGGAGCAGCGGACCCGAACTACAGCTTCACGTACGTGGCCGGAACGGTGACGGTGGGTAAAGCCACGCTGACCATCACGGCCTCCAGCACCTCGGTCGTGTATGGCTCGGCGGTGCCGACCATCACGCCCAGTTACAGCGGGTTCGTAGCCGGGGATTCGGCCAGTTCGCTGACCACGGCGCCGACCTGCACGACGACCTACACGGCAACCAGCCCGATAAGCG
Organism: Acidobacteriaceae bacterium; assembly: GCA_030038115.1. Taxonomy (GTDB): domain Bacteria; phylum Acidobacteriota; class Terriglobia; order Terriglobales; family Acidobacteriaceae; genus Palsa-343. Next base: position 6,672 of record JASHPM010000226.1, read on the forward strand.
GGTCTCCGTATCCGACCAGCTGCTCGGGAGCGGTGGACTCGAACTATACGATCGCATACGTGGCCGGGGCGGTGACGGTAACCAAGGCCGCGCTGACCATCACGGCCTCCAGCACCACGGTTGCATATGGCTCCCCGGTGCCGACCATCACGCCGAGCTATAGCGGGTTCGTGGCCGGGGACACGGCCAGTTCGCTGACCACGGCGCCGACCTGCACGACAACGTACACACCGACCAGCCCGGTGAGCGGGTCTCCGTATCCGACCACCTGCTCGGGAGCGGTGGATCCGAACTACACGATCACATATGTCGCCGGGACGGTGACGTTGGGCAAGCCCACGCTGACCATCACCGCGTCCAGCACCTCGGTCGTGTATGGCTCGGCGGTTCCGGCCATCACGCCCAGCTACAGCGGATTCGTGGCCGGGGATTCGGCCGCTTCGCTGACCACGGCGCCGACCTGCACGACGACCTACACGGCGACCAGCTCGGTGAGCGGGTCTCCGTATCCGACCAGCTGCTCGGGAGCAGTGGACCCGAACTACACCTTCGCATACGTCGCCGGGACGGTGACGGTCACGAAGGCGCAGCCTACCATCTCCTGGACGCCGGCCACCACCATCGCTTACGGCACCAGCCTGTCGGCCTTGCTCAACGCGACTGCCGGCGGCTCGCTCGCCGGGGCCTTTGCTTACACGGCGACGCCCACCGGCGGCTCGGCTGTCTCGGTCACCGGCTCGACGGTGCTGATGGAAGGTACCTACACCCTCACAGTCACCTTCACGCCGACCGACACCACCGACTACAAAACCGCGACAGCCACCTCGCCTCTCACGGTTACTGGCGCAACCCTGACCGTGTCGGCCAATAATGCCAGCAAAGTCTATGGCACCGCGAACCCAACCTTCACCGGTACCATTACTGGCCAGCAGAACGGCGACACCTTCACCGAATCGTTCGCTACCACCGCAACGACCAGCTCCAACGTTGGAACGTATCCCATTACGCCCAGCGCCACCGGAGCGGATCTGAGCGACTACACCGTCGTGACCAATGACGGAACGCTGACCATCACCCAGGCCGCCAGCACCACCACGCTTGCGGTCAACAGCACCTCCGTCAATCCCGGAACCACGGTCACCCTCACCGCGACCGTCGCCTCGGCAACCTCCGGGACTCCAACCGGGACCGTCAGCTTCTATGACGGCACCACTCTGCTCGATACCGCGACTCTCGCTGCGGGTGCGAACGGCGCTGTTGCCACCTACTCCACCACAGCGCTCCTGGCGGGTTCCTCCAACTCACTCACGGCGGTCTATAGCGGCGATATGAACTTCACCGGCAGCAGCACCGCTTCTCCCATCATCGTCACCGTGGGCGGCCTCGACTTCTCCATAGCCGTGACGCCGGGGACCCAAACCGGGAACGCCGGCACCACCTTCACCTATCAGGTGGCCATCGCTCCTCTCTATGACGGAACCTACCCCGCCGCGGTGACCTTCTCTGCCACTGGCCAGCCCAACGGCTCAACTGTAACCTTCACGCCGTCCACCGTTGCGGCGAACGCCGGCAATCAGACGGTCTCTATGGCCATCGCTACGCCGTCCACGTCCTCTGATCTCCAGCCGCTCTCCACCGGACGCAGACTCGTTCCGGTGGCGCTCGCATTCCTCCTCCTGCCTCTCGTGGGCACGCGGAGAATGCGCCGCTCGGGACGCCGCTTCGGTCAGATGATCTGCCTGCTCCTGTTGGCGCTCGGCGGCATCGTTGCCACCACCGCGCTCTCCGGTTGCGGCAGCAGCAACGGCACCGGCTTCACCACTCCGCCCCAGGGAACGACCTACACCATCGCGGTGAAGGCCACCAGCGGAACCGTCAGCCACTCGACCACCATTACGCTGACCCTCCAATAACCAGAGCTGTAGTGGCTCTCTTCACTCAGAATGGCCGGACCGCTCAGGTCCGGCCATTTACTTTTGCTCGCCGCTCTCGTGTTCGAATCGTCGCGACCCATCGTCGCCTGGCGCATCGGGGCGCCGTTCCAGTTTAAGAATGCGATAAAATCTCTTCTGGAACTTCGCTCGCCGCACCACTCACGGAGAGGTGGCAGAGCCCGGTTGAATGCACCTGACTCGAAATCAGGCATACTCGTAAGGGTATCGGGGGTTCGAATCCCTCCCTCTCCGCCATATCTCGCCCATGGGTGTCGAGGGGAAGCGGGTGTGATGTGGCGGCACAATCCGCATCGGAACATCGGCTATAAGCGATAACTGGACCGTGTACCGCAGTGCCGCTTCCGGCAGTATCCTCCCGCCTAAAAGTCCAGGCGCAGGCCGAACTGCATCCGCCGGTAGGTGCTCAGCGTTGTGCTATAGGCGCCGAGATTGGCAAAGCTCAATTGGGGGTACAGCCCGGCAGGACTGACGTCGAAGCGGTTGGAGTTCGTGATGTTGTACGCTTCGGCAGCGAACTTAAGGGTGGTTTTCTCAGCGATTCTCCACGATTTGGTAAGCGAGCTGTCCATGTCGAAGTAGCCGTCGCCACGGAAGTAGTTGCGCTCGCCGGCTTCCCCGGCATAGGGGTAGCGCAGGGGAGTCTGGCCGGTGAAGATCCCGTTGTTGATGGCTGCCGCGGTTGCCCGATCCATTACGTAGGGCTCCCCGTCAACGAAGGTCTTCTTCATTTTGATGGTCTGCGTCGCAATGCCCCAACCGGGGTTTTCGTAGTTGGTTGGGTAGCCCTGCGACAGCAGCGTAAACGGCAGCCCGCTGGTCACGCGGGCCAGACCGGCCCATTGCCATCCGCCCACGAAGGCATCGACGACACGGTTCTCGGCGCTCCCTATCGCGCGCCCGCGGCCAATGGGGAAAGCGTAAACCCAGTCACCGGTGAAAAGGCTGTGAGTATCGAAATCCGAGACCGCCTTGTTCAACTTCGGGTTCCACGTGTTCTGGATCCCGAAATCCACGTATCCGTCGTCTCCGTTGGTAAAGACGTCGCCGCGCTCCGTCTCCGATTCCAGATCGAGCGATTTGGACCAGGTGTAGCCAAAGTCCAGCGTTAAACCGTGGGCCGACGGGTGGTGCAGAGTGAACTGGCCCGCGTTGTAGGAGCTGTTGCCGATTGTGTCAAGGGCATACAGCGAGGAGAACTGATCCGCCCAGAACGTCGACTGGTTCGGCCCACCGTTGAACGGGCTGCCCGGAAAGATCCCGAACGCGTCCAGGTAGGCGAGGCCCAGAGTTTCGCCGCCGTAGTACCGCGTTGGAGCCCACACATTGTTGAAGATGGCCTGCGTGGCACTCTCGCCCGCGTAGTCGGTGTTCATCATGTAAGGGAAGACATGCTCGAAGTACGGGATCGCCGGCACGCTGTTGTTCACCTTTTGACCGCTTGCACCAAACGCAGCGGCATCCACTGCCTGCGACAGAATCTTCGCGGCGCCGAAGTAGTCGCCGCCGCCCTGCGGGTCGACGTAATCTACCGGTTCCGTCAAATCCAGCTGCTGCAGCAGGTGCCGTCCCAGCCGGCCCACGTACGCCAGCTCGAAGACAAACCCGCCCGGGAACTGCTGCTGGAAGGACACGTTGAATCCCTCCGCGTATGGCGTCTTCATCACGTTGTCGAGACCCCAGTAAATCTGAAAACCGTCCAGCGGCGGAGTGTAGGGAAAGGTTTGCGTCGGCGAAGCCGCGGGCAGCGGGATAGGCGGCAGGTTGTGCGGACCCGTGAAGCGGGGCGAGTCCTCGAAACCCAGCGAGTCTGCCTGATTGGTGATCGCGGTCGCCAGGCCGGCCGATCCAAACTCGTCGAAGTTGTTGATGAGGGCTTCGCCGTAATGGTCGTAGTAGATGCCGAAGCTCGCACGAATTGACGTGCTCGGATCGGGAGAAAACACCACACCCAGGCGCGGCGCGACGTTGTCCTTCTGCTTGGGCCAGTACCCCGGCCGGCCGTTGGCTTTGCCGGAAGGCGCCAGCGCAATCGCCGGCTCATAGATCTGGCTCTGGAGCGCTGCTGTCTCGCGCTCCTTGTACCACTTATCCATATTAATCGTCGGCGAAATCTGCTGGCCGTTCGTCTCCCAGGGCGTCTGCAGATTGGTGTAACGAACGCCGAGGATCACGTTCAGGTTCTTCCGCGCGTGCCAGGTGTCCTGCACGAAGCCTTCGAACTCGTTGGCGCGGTAGTTTCTGGTCACAAAGGCGCCATCGGGCAGTGCCACGCCCGCCGCGGGGGATGTGATCTTGAAGTTGTAGACATTGGTCAGCTCGGGGATGTCGCCCATCAGATTGCCGTAAGCTGTCGCCCATGGGCCGGTATAGAAGCTGCCGTTAATCGCCGGATTGCCCGTGGCTGGCCCCGGCGCAGGCAGGTCGCTCTCGTTCTCATAGAGGGGATTGGTCTCGGCGCCGTTGAAGGAGTCCGAATCGGTGCCGAAATGGTTGGTGATCTGTCGCCAGTTGCCGCCAAACGCGAACGTGTGCGGGCCCCTGGTCCAGTTCAGCGTATCGGTGATCTCGTTCACCGGAACGTGCCGCAGCGTGCCGCAGTTGCAGGTCTCCACCGGCTGCGTCAGCCCATAGATGGCGACATAATCCGCCTGCCCAAGTCCGTTCGTCTGATAGCCCTGTCGGATAAATCCGTACCGCAGGTCATTCACGATGTGCGCGGTGGGGATCCAGGTATAGCCGGCTGCCAGGCCCTTGGTGTTGTCGTCATAGAAGGTGGTAGGGGGTTGTCCAGGCAGGTTCTCCGCTCCGGCAGCGGTGTCCTTCTGCAGGTTGCCGCGTACGAAGAAGTGATTGCGACTATTCGCAGAGTAGTCGATCTTGAGGATGCTGGTGTTGAGAGTGGAGGGCGCGGGCGAGGTGAAGAAGTAGGAGCCGCTGTTGTAACCGCCATCGCCGAGCGCAGCGCCGGTATTCGTGGGCACGTTCTTGTAGTAGGAGAGAATCGCGGCATTTGCACCCGGTCCATTGGGGCAAACCGGCTGGCCGTTAAAGGTATTGCTCTCGCACGGCATATCCAGCTGGGCCACCTGCTGCGCGCTTAAGGTGTCGGTGTTGCCGTTGACGTCCTGGTACTGCAGTTCGCCGGCCATAAAGCTGGAGGTGGGGACGGTGGCGCCGACTACCTGGTGGGTCCCGACGCGCTGGCCTTCATAGTTGAAGAAGTAGAAGAGCTTGTCCTTTTTGATGGGCCCGCCGACGCTGCCGCCGAAGGTATTCACGAGATAAAACTCAGGATCATTGGCCGTGTCGCTGGACAGCTCGCTGTACTTGTTGAAGTAATTGTTGGCCACGACGTTGTTGGGCCGGTAGTACTCGTATAGCGAGCCGTGCATATCATTGGTGCCGCTCTTGGTCAGCAGTTCAATCTGCGCTCCCGAGGAGCGGCCCGCTTCAGCCGTCCCGTTGGAGGTGACGACGCGGAACTCTTCGGTGGAATCGAGCGTCGAACGCAGCATGCCGGTGAAGGCGGTGCCGAAGATCTGGTCGTTGTCGTCGACTCCGTCGAGGGTGACATTGCCCTGATCGGAGCGCCCACCCGCCACTGCTCCCTGGCGGCTGTCGGAAACTTCGTTGCCGATATACAGCACGCCGGGCTGCAGAGTGAGCAGCGAAATGGGATTGCGCTCATCCATCGGCAGTGCCTCGATGAGCGCGTTGCCGACAGCGTTGCCTTCCGTCGCGTCGGTCAGGTTCAGCTCCTCGCGCGCCGAGTTGACGTTGACCGTAACCGTAGCGCGGCTGACGGTGAGCGAAAAATCCACCGTGGCCGGCTC
>JASHPM010000227.1 GCA_030038115.1 Acidobacteriaceae bacterium
CACTGCGCCTCGCCGTTCAGCGCACCCAGCGCCGAGCCGCGAATCACCGCCACGTCGTCGCCCGGAAACTGGTACTTGGTCAGCAGCTCGCGCACTTCCATCTCCACCAGATCGGTCAGCTCCGGATCCTCCACCGCGTCGCACTTGTTCAGGAACACCAGCACGTACGGCACCCCCACCTGGCGGGCCAGCAGCACGTGCTCCTTGGTCTGCGGCATGGGTCCGTCGGTCGCCGCCACCACCAGAATCGCCCCGTCCATCTGCGCCGCCCCCGTGATCATGTTCTTGATGTAGTCCGCGTGCCCCGGGCAGTCCACGTGCGCGTAGTGCCGGTTGGCCGTCTCGTACTCCACGTGGGCCGTCGCGATGGTGATGCCCCGCTCCCGCTCCTCGGGCGCGTTGTCGATCGAATCGAACGAGCGAAACTGGTTCTTCGGGTTGTGCTTCTGCAAAACCTTGGTGATCGCCGCCGTCAAAGTCGTCTTGCCGTGATCGATGTGCCCGATCGTCCCCACGTTCACGTGCGGCTTGGACCGGTCAAATTTCTCCTTCGCCATACTCTTCCCTCTCTGTTGCTGCTTCAGTTCAAATCCTGCTCAACCTTGTCACAACCGCTGTGTCAAATTCTGCCTATTTGTCACAACAACTGCTGTAAATCCTCTATTTCCCCTGATTCCGCCCGATAATCTCTTCCGAAATCATCCTGGGAGCCTCTTCGTACCGCGCAAACTGCATCGTGTACGAGGCGCGACCCTGCGTTGACGAACGAATATCGTTCACATACCCGAACATCTCCTTCAGCGGGACCATAGCCTTGATCACCTGCGACCCGCCCACGTGCTCCATGCCTTCAATCCGGCCGCGCCGCGAGTTGATGTCGCCGATAATCGTACCCATATGCTCTTCCGGCACCGTCACTTCGACGGCCATGACCGGCTCCAGCAGCACTGGCGATGCTTTCCGCGCCGCTTCCTTAAACGCCAGCGACCCGGCAATCTTGAAGGCCATTTCGTTCGAATCGACCTCGTGATAGCTGCCGTCGTACAGTGCCGCCTTGAAGTCCACCACCTCGTAGCCGGCCAGAATGCCGCCCTCCGCGGCCTCGCGAATGCCGTGCTCGATCGGCTTGACGTACTCCTTCGGCACCACGCCGCCCTTGATCTCGTTGATGAACTCCACGCCCTTGCCCGGCTCGTTTGGCTCGAGGCGAATCTTCACATGCCCGTAGTTGCCCGAGCCGCCCGTCTGCCGGATATACTTGCCCTCGGCCTCGGACACTTTGCGGACTGTTTCGCGGAATGCCACCCGCGGCTCGCCCACATTGGCCTCGACCTTGTGCTCGCGCTTCATGCGATCCACAAGAATCTCGAGGTGCAGCTCGCCCATGCCACTGATGATCGTCTGACCCGAGTCCACATCGGTCCGCACCTTGAAGGTCGGATCCTCCTCGGCCAGCCGAGCCAGCGCAACACCCATCTTTTCCTGATCCGTCTTGGTTTTCGGCTCGACCGCAACCGAGATCACCGGCTCAGGAAAATCAATCGCGCTCAGCGCAATGGCATGATGCGGATCACACAAGGTATCGCCTGTCTTCAGTTCCTTCAGGCCCACGCACGCGCAAATATCGCCGGCGTAAATCTCGGTGATCTCCTCACGCTTGTTGGCGTGCATCTTCACCAGGCGCCCCACGCGCTCCGTGCGCCCCGTCCGCGGATTCAGCACCGTGTCGCCGGTCTTCAGATTGCCGGAGTAGACGCGGATGAATCCCAGCTTCCCATAAGGATCGTTGATCAGCTTGAAGGCCAGCGCCGCCAGCGGCTCATCGTCCTTCGCCTCGCGCTTCAGCACCACGCCCGCATGATGCGGGTCGATGCCCTCGATCGGAGGCACGTCCAGCGGGCTGGGCAGAAAATCCACCACCGCATCCAGCAGCGTCTGCACGCCCTTGTTCTTGAACGCCGATCCGCACAGCACCGGGAACACCTTCATCTCGATGGTCGCCCGCCGCAGCGCCGCCTTCAGCTCCTCCGCCGTCGGCGTCTCGCCTTCGAGAAACTTGTGCAACATCTCGTCGTCGTTCTCGGCGACCGTCTCGATCAGCTGCATGCGGAATGCTTCCGCCTTCTTCTTCAGCTCCGCTGGCACCGGCTCTTCGGAATATTCCGCGCCCAGCGTCTCGTCGTGCCACAGGATGGCCTTCATCTCGATGAGGTCCACGACGCCCTTGAATTTCGCCTCGGCCCCAATCGGGATTTGCGTCGCCACCGGCCGCGCGCCCAGCCGCTTGCGGATCGTCTCGATTACGTGCTCGAAATCCGCGCCGTTCTTGTCCATCTTGTTTACGAAGCAAATGCGCGGAACCTTGTACTTGTCGCCCTGGCGCCACACCGTCTCGGTCTGCGGCTGCACACCCGACACGGAATCGAACAGCGCCACCGCTCCGTCGAGGACGCGCAGCGACCGCTCCACCTCGGCCGTGAAATCCACGTGGCCAGGCGTATCAATAATATTGATACGGATATTCTTCCAGGTGCAGGTCGTCGCCGCCGACGTAATCGTGATGCCGCGCTCCTGCTCCTGCTCCATGTAATCCATGGTCGCGGTGCCTTCATGCACTTCGCCGATACGATGGGTTATCCCCGTGTAATAGAGGATGCGCTCGGTCGTCGTCGTCTTTCCGGCGTCGATGTGCGCCATGATTCCGATGTTCCGGCAACGATTAAGCGGTACTTGTCGCGGCACGATACTCTCTCTTTGCTTCTTGCGGGCTTTACCAGCCCGCGGTTATTGCTTTCTGTTCCCTGTTATCTGTTGCCTGCTGCCTGCTTCCCTACCATCTGTAATGCGCGAACGCCTTGTTCGCTTCGGCCATACGATGCACGTCTTCCTTCTTCTTCATCGCCGCGCCGCGCCCGTTGGCCGCATCCAGCAGCTCGTTGGTCAGCTTCTCGATCATGCCTTTCTCGCCGCGCGCCCGGCCGTAGCTCACCAGCCACCGAATCGCCAGCGATGTCCGCCGCTCCGGATTCACTTCCACCGGCACCTGATAGTTCGCGCCGCCCACGCGCCGCGTCTTGACCTCGAGCAGCGGCTTGCAGTTCTCCACCGCCTTCTTAAACAGGGTGAGCGCCTCGGCGCCGCCCTTCTGCTCCAGGTTCGTCATGGCGGTATAGAAAATCCCCTGTGCGGTCGACTTCTTCCCGTCCCACATCATGGAGTCGATGAACTTGGTCACCAGCGTGGAGTTGTACACCGGATCCGCTGCCACTTCCCGCTTCGCGATATGTCCTTTTCTCGGCATGTTTCCTATTCCCTGTTCCCTACTGGCTACCGGCTTCCAACTCTGTTTTTTCTGAACGCGGTTCGCTTCCCGCTTCCAGCTACTTCTTGGCTCCGCCTTTGGCGCGCTTCGTTCCGTACTTCGAACGCCCCTGATTCCGGCCCGCCACACCGACCGCATCCAGGGTTCCGCGCACCACGTGATACCGGACGCCCGGCAAATCCTTCACACGGCCTCCGCGGATCAGCACAATTGAGTGCTCCTGCAGGTTGTGTCCGATTCCGGGAATATAGGTTGTCACCTCAATCCCGTTGGTCAGCCGCACGCGAGCCACCTTACGCAGAGCGGAATTCGGCTTCTTCGGCGTCTGGGTATAGACGCGCGTGCAAACTCCGCGCCGCTGCGGCGATCCCTGCAACGCCGGGGACGCCGTCTTGTAGCGCGGCGCCGTCCGTCCTTTTCTCACCAGCTGACTGAATGTCGGCAAACCCGTCTCCTTCAAACCTCGCTACTGCTCAAACCACACGCACTACAACCCGCTTCGCCTGCGATCCCGAATCCAGAACAGCCCGATTCAGTCCGCACGAAGCCCAATCCAAGCCCCGCCGCGCCATAATCGGGCTCATTAGGGACCCTATCGACCACCCCAGCGCGCAAGCGCGCAGGGGACCCCGAACTGCTTCGCGTCCGCTTCCAACTTCCTGCTCAGACGAGAACCTGCGACGGTGACCGAGCGTGCCTTCAGCTCCGCATCGCTGCAGAGCCCATGGAACAGCCGATTCCGTTTCGAGGTTCCGGCCCGCATAGCCCGCCGAGGTGGCGAGTGTCGCGAGGCCCCGATGCGATTCAACTGCCATCTGCGGCCGTGAACCCATCCGCCAGCCTCAACTCCACCGGCTCCTCACGTCCGCGCCCTGCTTCCGCTTCTCCGCCGCACATTGCACAAGCGGAAAAATGGCTTTACAGACAGCTTTTTGAGAATAGCACAGATGGCCTGCAGGTCAAAATACGCAACCGCTCTGCGCTAACTGTTGCCTGCTGTACTCTGTTTCCCATGCCCATCGACCGCCGCGAGTTCCTCGCCGTTACTGGCCGCTTCGGCCTCGCCTCCACGCTGTTTCCCGGAGCCCTCTATACACTCGCGGCTCAGGCTGCGCCGGAGGCGAACGCCCAGGCCACCGCGACCTCCGAAGCCACAGCTCCGGAACTGCCCAAAATCACGCCCGAGATGATCGACCAGGCTGCGGCGCTCGCCGGCATCACGATCGCGCCCGAATACAGGCAGGCCATGCTCGACGGCCTGAACCAGCAGCGCAGCAGCTACGCTGAGATTCGCAAACTTCACTTGCCCAACGGCGTCGCTCCCGCGTTCGTTTTCGATCCGCTGCCTCCCGGCGCAACCGTCAATAGCCAACGCGAAAAACCCATCTACTCCAAAGCGCCCGCCACGCTGACCGCGCCGGCGAACCTCGAAGACCTGGCCTTCGAGTCCGCGATGAACCTCGCCGACCTCCTCCGCCGCCGCAAAATTTCTTCCACGAATCTGACGGAGATGTATCTGGCGCGCCTCAAGCGGTACGATCCCATCCTGCACTTTGGCATCACGCTCACCGAGGAACGCGCACGCAACCAGGCCCGCGAAGCCGACGCCGACATCGCGCGCGGCCACTACCGCGGTCCGCTGCACGGGCTGCCCTGGGGCGCAAAGGACCTGCTGGCCGTGAAAGGCTATCCGACGACATGGGGCGCGGGCGGATTCGAGCACCAGGTTATCGACGAAGACGCCACTGTCGTGCAGCGGCTCGACGCGGCAGGCGCCATCCTCATCGCCAAGCTTACCCTCGGCGCGCTGGCCATGGGCGACAAATGGTATGGCGGACGCACGCGCAATCCGTGGAACCCGAAACAAGGCTCCAGCGGCTCTTCCGCCGGACCCGCGTCGGCCACTTCCGCCGGCTGCATTGCTTTTTCCATCGGCTCGGAGACGCTCGGCTCTATCTCTTCGCCTTCCACGCGCTGTGGCGTCACCGGCCTGCGTCCGACCTTCGGCTTTGTGCCGCGCACCGGCGCCATGGCGCTCAGCTGGACCATGGATAAACTCGGCCCGATTTGCCGAGCCGTGGAAGATTGCGCCGCCGTGGTGGAGGCTATTTACGGTCCTGACAGCCGGGACCTTTCCGTGCGCGACGCCGCTTTCAACTGGAACGCCGATCTGGACTGGAAATCGCTGCGCATCGGCTATCTGAAATCGACTTTCGACCCCGATCAGCCTTCGCCGCCGGAAAAACCAGCACCGGCTAACGAGACCGCCGAACAGAAGAAGCAGCGCGAGCAACGCGAACGCCAGCGCGAAATGTTCCGCGCTCGCCGCGCATACGACCGCAAGTACGATCTTGCCGCGCTCGACAAGCTGCACGCGATGGGCGTCGATCTCATCCCACTCGATCTGCCCAAGCTGCCCTTCGGCGCGATGGTTCCGCTGCTGACCGCCGAAGCCGCAGCAGCTTTCGACGAGCTGACCACGACGGGCCGCGACAAGCTGCTCACCGAGCAGGGTCCCGAAGACTGGCCGAATGCCTTCCGCGTCGCTCGTTTTTATCCCGCGGTCGAATACATCCAAGCCAATCGGGCCCGCTCGCTCGCGATCCGTGAAATTTCAAAGCTTTTCGAGAAAGCCGACGTCATCGTCACCTCCACGAACAGCGAACAGCTCGTCGTCACCAATCTCACCGGGCACCCGGCGTGCATCGTGCCCAACGGCCTGCGCGGCGACGATGCACCGGCTCCGCCGGCCGTGGATACCGGCGACGACGATCAGATCGGCGGACCCGGCACGCCGGTCAGCCTGACGTTTCTTGGCGGCCACTACCTGGATGCGAAGCTGTGCGCGTTTGCCAGGGCTTATCAGCAGGCCACGGGCTTCGAGAAGCTGCACCCGAAATTGCCGTGATGCATGGGGCGCTGGAAGATCGCGCCCTATTCCGTCACTCCGGCCGATACCTGGGTGCAATCCATGCGCAGCGTGCCGTTGTCGTTGAAGATCACTCCGGTGAAGCGGGCCGTGCTTCCCGCGGCCGGCGTGCTGAGCACCTGAGCATTGGGGTCCGCATAGACCACGACCTGCTGGGGATTCGTGAGCAGTGTCGTCTGGCCACCCTGCACCGCGAACTGCGGGAACAGGTCGTACGGCGCCAGAGTGACGGTGTACTCGGTAAAGTTCCCCTGCGTGGTCACCGCGCCGACGGTGGCGTCGATGGTCTGCGGCATCAGCGTGACCACCGTTGCCGGCACGTAGGTTGGGTAGTTGCCGACCGACGTCACGTGCGAGGTGACCGAGGTCATCTGCCCTGGCACCATGTTGGCTGCTGTAAAGCTGGCTGAGAACGGCAAGCCGGCCACGTTGGTGAGGCCACTCCACGTTGCGAAGGTTGTGGCATTGCCAAAGCTGAATGCCGGCCAGCCGTTGATATACAGCTGCGATCCCTCGGCTATCTGGTTCAACTGGTCCATGAGCGGAATGGATGCAGGTATCTGGAACAGCGGCCCGCTGTTCACGGTCAGATCGGTCGTGTTCGGATCCAGAACTGCGACGCGTGTGGCCAGCACCGAGCCGTCGGACTGGAGATTTCCATCCATATCGACCGGCGTTCCCGCGGTTAGTCCTTCAACATTGCCGGTTCCCTGAAAGAGCGTGGTTCCGCTGGTGCTGAGGCGCCAGATGGTGGGGTTCGATGTGCCGCCGTTCGGCACGCTGTCTGCCGCGGTCACGGTAAAGGTGTTCGCACCGCTAACGGCCTGGACCAGTCCTTCGAGCGCGGTCATCCTTCCGTTGGTTGCGCTGGTGGGCTGCGCGGAGACGGTCATCGCGGT